>SKGU01000119.1 GCA_007117255.1 Natronohydrobacter sp.
GAAGCGCTGGAAACGCAGGGTATGGCCCGCACATTGGCCGAGCCGAACCTGACCGCCTTGTCCGGGCAGGAAGCTTCATTCCTTGCGGGTGGAGAATATCCGATCCCGGTGCTGCAAGACGGGGATGTCACCATTGAATACAAACCCTTTGGGGTTGAACTGGCCTTCACGCCGCGTGTGCTGGATGACAATGTAATCAATCTGCGTCTGGACGCGGCTGTCAGCTCGCTGGACGGGGCTAATACGGTTACGGTCGGCGGTACCACGGTTAATGCCTTCCGGCGCAGATCGACCCAAACAACGGTCGAATTGCGCGATGGAGAGAGCTTTGCCATCGCCGGTCTGCTGGAAGATGATTTCCGCGCCAGTTCGCGCTCCGTGCCCTGGCTGTCGGAATTACCGGTTCTGGGCGCGCTGTTCCGCAGTGCCGACTACCAGCGCCAGCAGACCGAACTTGTCATCATCATCACTGCGCATCTTGTAACGCCGACGCGCGGCGAGGCGCTGATGCTGCCGACCGACCGGGTGCGCCCACCGACCGAACGTGAGCTGTTCCTGAATGGTCGCCTTACTGGCCCCGGTTCGGGTGCCATTGGCGAGATCGCGAGACAGGAATTCGGCGGCTCTTATGGCTATGTTCTGGACTGATACGAGCGGTTTCAAAAGCTTTAGAGAGGAGCCGGGCATGGCCATCAGCAGACGCTTTTTCGTGATAGGTGCCGCAGGGTTGGGCCTGACCGCCTGTGGTCCGAAATCGAGTTTCCATCGCGAAGCCGGAAGTGGGCTTGATGAAGGAGGCTTCGGGAACCCCACAATGCACAACACGATGCTGCATTCGGGGCAGATCAGCCTTGCGCAGATCATGAGCCGCAGGTTCCATGCCGAAGTCCCGTCCATGGTGAATTTCGCCTTTGACAGCGCGACGCTGGATCAAAAGGCAATGAAGATCCTGGCAATGCAGGCGCATTGGATGAAGCAATTCCCTGAACTGCGCTACAAGATCTATGGCCATACTGATGCGGTGGGCAGTGCTGCGTATAATTATCGCCTGGGCCAGCGCCGCGCAAACGCTGTGAAACGCGCGCTGGTGCGGCTTGGTGTGCCGTCCGCAACCATCGAAGCGGTGGTATCGCGTGGGGAAACACAACCGCTGATCGTCAGCGAAGGCAAAGAGCCGGCGAACCGCCGCACTGTGACCGAGATTTCAGGTATGGTCCGGCGGGGCACAGTTATGGATGGTCAATATGCACGGATCATTCATCGCCAATATGTGGCCAGCGCCCGTGAGGCGCATGCGGTGGAGAACTGACGCCCTGCCGTCGCCGCAGAATCGAAATATCGCCAATGCCGCAGCCGTGGCATTGGCGAATTCTTATTTCATGCCAATTAGATAGAAACCCGGCCCTGCCACACGCGTCAACAGTCGCTGGAACTGAAACAAAAGGGCGAGTGTCGAACAATTACAGTTCTTTGGCCTAATTCTTGCCAGATTTATGAACAATCTTTCCTCAATACATCAGCAGTAATGTGTCGCGCAGACGAATCCGTCCAGCCGACCACGCGAAGCAATTTATGATTGAGGAAGCCAGAATGGCGAGCATCAATGACACCACCCCTCCAAAGATCCGTGCCTGCACGGTTTCTCGGGACGTGCAGAATTTTGATCTTCTCATTGAGGATATGGAATCTGTTTTTCAGGAAGACTGGGGCGATCTGAATTTTGCTGAAGCAAGCGCATTCCTGCAAGATGACACTTCCGCTGATCTGGAAATGCTTGCAATCGCGCTGGATGACGAAGATGAAACCAATGTCGCGCTGGTCAAGCCTGTGATTGAACGGGCCGCAGAACGTGGAATTCATGTTCTGCTGATCGCGGAAGCGCTCTCTCCCATCCTGCTGCATCAGTTGCTGCGTGCCGGGGCAGATGATTTTGTCCCATATCCGTTGCCGGAAAACGCACTTCAGGACGTAATCGCCCGGTTGAAACATGCAGCCACTGCGCCCGTTGCTGCGATGGCCACAAAAGCCCCGACCGGTCGCAACGGGTCGATTTTCTGCGTGCATTCCCTGGCAGGCGGTGCGGGTGGCACGAATTTCGCGGTCAATCTGGCATGGGAGTTGAGCGCGCTGGGCGCGGCTCAGGATCAGACCGTGTGCATTCTGGATTTCGATTTCCAGTCTGGATCGGTCTCGACCTATCTGGATCTGGCCCGCACGGAAAAGGTTTATGAATTGCTGTCGCAGACCAGCACCATGGATCGCGACGCGTTTTTCGCGGCAACGCAGCGCTTTCAGGACCAGTTGCAGGTTCTGACAGCACCGTCCGACATGCTGCCGCTGGACCTGCTGACGCCGGATGATATCGAGCGTGTTCTCGCCATGGCGCGCGATCAGTTCGATTTCGTGATTGTCGATCTGCCACGCACAATCGTGCACTGGACCGAAACCGCGCTGGAAATGTCTGATCTGTATTTCGCCATGCTGGAGCTGGACCTGCGTTCAGCACAGAACACCCTGCGCATGATCCGGGCACTGAAAGCCGATGGCATCTCGATGGACAAGCATCGTTTTATCCTGAACCGCGCCCCGCGATTCACTGATCTGGGCGGCAAGGCCCGCGTCAAGCGGATGGCGGAAAGCCTTGGTATCAGTATCGCCGTCCAGATACCCGATGGCGGGTCGCAGATTCGCGACGCCAATGACCACGGGCTGCCGCTGACGGATTACGCACCCAAGAATCCTGTCCGCAAGGAAATCCAGAAATTTGCCGCAGCGCTTTATGAGACGTCGCAATCCGCGCGCCTGGCGGCTGAGTAACAAGTAGAGGCTGAAGATCATGTTTGCACGATATCGCAAGACCACCGGTGCGCAGCCCGTCAAGGCCGTAGACGCTGCCCCGCAACACGCAAGCGCCAAACCCGCAGCGCCTGAACGCGCTGGATCAATGCGCGCCAAGCAAGATGCAGGAGTTCCCGCCAAAGCTGCGGCCCCTGACCGTGCGGCGCAGCGCAAGCAACGCATGAACGGGATCAAGTCGGATCTGCACAAACGACTTCTAGAAAACCTGAACCTGTCCGCGCTTGAGCATGCAAGCGAGGCTGAATTGCGCGCGGAAATCAACACAATCGTTGCTGAGGCCCTGTCCGAAATGGATGTGGTGCTTAACAGCGAGGAACGTGCGACGCTGAACAAAGAGCTGTATTTCGAGGTCATGGGGCTTGGCCCGCTGGAGCCACTGCTGCAAGATGACACGGTCAACGATATTCTTGTCAACGGTCCCAAGCAGGTCTTTGTCGAACGTGCAGGCAAGCTGACGCTGTCTGATGTCACCTTCCGCGATGAGCGCCATCTTTTGCGGATCATCGACAAGATCGTCTCGGCGGTGGGTCGTCGGGTGGACGAGTCCAACCCCTATGTGGACGCACGGCTTGCAGATGGGTCGCGTTTCAATGCGATGGTGCCGCCGGTCGCGGTAGATGGCTCGCTTGTCTCGATCCGCAAATTCAAGAAAGAGAAGCTTGGCGTCCCCGATCTGGTCAATTTCGGCGCGTTTTCCGAAGAGATGGCGCTTTATCTTGAAGCTGCTGTCTCGACGCGCCTGAATGTCATCGTCTCTGGCGGGACAGGGTCGGGTAAAACCACGACGCTGAACGCGCTGTCGAGCTTCATCGGCAATGAAGAGCGGGTGCTGACCATCGAAGACACTGCCGAATTGCAGTTGCAACAAGTTCATGTTGGCCGGATGGAAAGCCGCCCCGCCAATATGGAAGGCAAGGGCGCTGTGACCCAGCGCGACTGTCTGCGCAACGCGCTGCGGATGCGCCCGGATCGCATTATTGTGGGCGAAACACGCGGCGAGGAAGTGATCGACATGCTTCAAGCCATGAATACCGGCCATGACGGGTCCATGACCACGATCCACGCCAACTCTGCGCGCGACGGGATCAGCCGACTGGAAAACATGGTCGCAATGGCCGGGATCGATATGCCGCTGCGCGCAGTTCGCAGTCAGATCGGGTCTGCTGTGAACCTGATCGTACAGGTTTCGCGCCTGCAGGATGGCTCGCGCCGCATGATGTCGATCACCGAGATCACGGGCATGGAGGGTGAAATCATCACCATGCAGGAAATCTTCCGGTTCGAGCGCACGGGGATCGAACCCGATGGCACGATCCTGGGCCATTTCACCGGCACCGGGTTGCGCTCGGCCTATGCTGATCGCTTCAAGCGCTGGGGCTATGACCTGCCGGCCAGCATTTATGACGAAGTCCGGACGGGGAGATAAGGCATGGAACTCTCACTCAGCCCACTGATTTATCTCGCTATTTTTGGTGCCGTGATCCTGTTGATCAACGGGATCTACCTGATCACCTTCGGCAAGAGTATCGAGCACGATTCCAAACTGAACCGCCGTCTGGAACTGATGCAGAAAGGTCAGGCCAAGAAAGACGTGATGGAACAGCTGCGCAAGGAGCGTTCCGTTCATAGTGGCAGTTTTTCGATCCCGCTTTACGGCCTGCTGCAAGAGCGCGCGCGCAAGGGCAATATCGCCTTTTCGGCGCAGACCCTGCTTTTGCTGATGGTCGGGTTGAGTGCGTTCAGCTTTGTCCTGCTGAGTTTTGCGACAGAAACGGCACCCGGCATCCGGACAGGAATCGCGGCGGCATTCGGCTTCGGCGGGGTCTTTTTCTGGGTGTCCAGCAAAGCCAAGAAGCGCGTTTCCGCGATCGAGGAGCAACTGCCCGAAGCCATTGACCTTATGGTCCGGTCGCTGCGCGTGGGCCACCCTTTCGGTGCATCGCTGAGCATTGCTGCCGACGAAGTTGCAGACCCTCTTGGCACAGAGCTTGGCCTGATCGCAGATGAAATCGCCTATGGGCGCGACGCGGGCGAAGCTATCGGCGAATTCGGCGAACGTGTGGATCTGCAGGATATCCGGTTTCTGGCTGTCGCGGTCTCGATCCAGCAGAAATCCGGGGGCAACCTGGCCGAGATTCTGGACGGATTGTCGAAAGTGGTTCGCTCTCGCTTCAAGCTGTTCCGCCGCGTGCGCGCCATTACGGCAGAAGCCAAATGGTCGGGCATGTTCCTGTCTGGCTTCCCGATTGTGGCGATGCTGATGATCCAGGCGATCAAGCCGGACTATTATGACAACGTCAAGGAAACACCACTTTATCTGCCGCTGGCGATTGTGGTGTGCATCTTCCTCGTCATCAACGTGCTGTACATGCGCAAGATGACAGACATCAAGGTTTGACCCCCGTGTGCAGCTTGTCCACGAATGATACAGAAGGCAACTGATCCATGTTAGAGATGTTCAACGGTCCAACGGGTATGATTGCATTGGCAGGGATCGGCGGCGCTGTGCTGCTGGGTCTGGCGGCTGCGGCCTTGCTGAAAGGCGAACGCGCCGATCCGATGCAGAAATTCAGCGAGCAGGCCAAAGCCAAGAAAAACGCGTCGCGCGGTGAAACCAATTCCTTGCGCCGCGGCAAGGGGCGCGACATCGCGGCATTGAACAATTTCGCCCGCTTTCTGGAGCCGGAAAGCGAAAAGGAAATGTCGGCCGCGCGCCAGAAGATGATTCAGGCCGGGTATCATGGCAAGCATGCCGTGCGTGACATGGCCGCGTTGCAGTTCATTCTGGCGGTGCTGGGTCTGACCATTTCTCTGCTGCTGGTTTTCGTGATTGCACCAGAAAGCTTCGAGAGCCCGATCAAGATGGGCTTCGTTCTGGTTATGCCCATGCTGGTAGGTTACTTCGGACCCCGCCGCTGGATCGAACAGCGTGTCGCAAAGCGCAAGGATGAAATTCTGGCGGGTTTTCCCGATGCCCTGGACATGATGTTGATCTGCGTGGAAGCCGGGCAATCGCTTGATCAGTCCATCCAGCGCGTGGCGCGTGAAATCAAACCCGCCTACCCTGCACTTGCCGAGGAATTTTCTGCGGTCGGCGAGCAGGTCAAGGCCGGTCGGGAACGCGGTGACGTGCTCAAGGATATGGCCAAGCGTTGCGACATTTCCGATATCACGTCGTTTGTGACCGTCATGGTGCAGGCGCAGGCCTATGGCACATCGATCACCGAAGCCTTGCGCGTGTTCGCTGCCGAAATGCGGGACAAACGCATCATGCGGGCAGAAGAGAAAGCAAACCTCTTGCCCACCAAGATGACTTTGGGCACTATGATGTTCACGGTTCCGCCGCTTCTGATTATTCTGATCGGGCCTTCTGTGGTCGGGATCATGACCGATCTCAATGGCGGAAATGTCATGACCGGTATGTAAGATTTGCGCCTTTTCGTTTTGATGATCATTGCAAGTGTCGCGGCGGGCTGTTCTGGCCCGCCTGATACGTCTGTACGCGCCGCAATCGAAGGCGCAGGGCCGGATCAGCTTGGCCGGGCGGGTGCAAGGCAGGATGTACCTGATGCTGTAGACGGGCTGGTGGTTGGGCACCGGCTGATGGCCGCCGGAGAATATGACCTGGCCTTGCGCGAATACCACCGCGGGGCGGTGACGCATGGCGCGAATGTCGATGTGCTTTCTGCCATCGGGTCGGCCAATCTGCGACTGGGCCGATTAAACCAGGCCGAACAGGACTTGCGGCGCGCATTGGAAAAGGACGAAACCTTTGTGCCTGCACATAACAACCTTGGCGTGACGCTGGCCGAACAAGGCAGATGGGGCGAAGCACAACTGCATTTTCGCAACGCATTCATTTTTGATAAGGGCCGATCTGCCGAAATCCGCGAAAATTTGCGTTTAGCCATCGAAAAGACCGAAAAAACAGGGTATGATGATCAAGAGGCACATCAGCTTTTGCTGATGCGGCGCGGTACTGGCAGATTCCTGTTATTGCCGACGCCACTATAAAAAGAGCAGTGAGGACGCAAAAATGCGCCACCCTAACCTGATTGCGCTGCTTGCGGGCAGCGTATTTGTGCTATCTGCTTGCGAAGACAGCAGTAAAGCCAGTGTGTCGCGCGCGATAGATAGCGTTTCCTCTATTGATCAGCAAAATATGGCAGAGTTGATGCTTTCGGCGGGCGACCCGGACGAGGCTGTGAATTATTTCGCGCTTCAGTTGGAATCGAAACCCGACGACATCACAATGCAACGGGGTCTGGCGCGGTCCCTTGTGCGGTCGGGTCGTGTGGCCGAAGCGCTGCCTGTGTGGCGGCGTGTTGCCGCCAATCCTGATGCGGACAATGATGACCGGGTCATGCTGGCAGACACCTATATTCGCGCGAATAACTGGTCGGAAGCCGAAGCAACACTGAACGCGATCCCGCCCACGCATGAAAGCTTTGACCGCTACCGACTGGAAGCGATGATTGCCGACAGCAAAAAACAATGGAGCCGCGCCGATCATTTCTACGAGACTGCGGCAGGGCTTACGACGCGACCATCCGGAGTTTTCAACAACTGGGGCTTTTCCAAACTGACGCGCGGCAATCCGCGCGAGGCTGAACAGCTTTTCACGCAGGCGCTTCAGCATGATCCAAACCTGTTCACAGCCAAGAACAATCTTGCATTGGCGCGCGCGGGACAGGGAAATTACAGCCTGCCACTGGTACAGATGACCCAGCAGGAGCGCGCCATGTTACTCTATACAATGGCAATCGCGGCAGTGCGCAAGGGCGACACCACAATCGGGCGCACCTTGCTGGCCGAAGCGATTGACACTCATCCACAACATTATGAAGAGGCCGTGCGCGCGCTACGCGCATTGGAAAGCGGGGGGCGCGGGTGATGCTTCTGAGCGCAAAAACGGCCCTGTGGTTTCTGCCTTTCGTCACGCCTATCGCGCTTTGGGTCGCGTGGAGCGACATGAAATGGATGAAGATCCACAATTATGCAGTGCTGGCACTTGTGGCCGTGTATCTGGTTGTCGGCCTGATGGTTCTGCCCTTTCAAACCTGGGCCTGGGGCTGGCTTAGTCTGGCGGTCGTGCTGGTGGTGGGGTTTGTGCTCAGTTCGGTCGGGCTGATGGGCGGAGGGGATGCAAAATTCGCTGCCGCCATGGCCCCCTTTATCGCGCTTGGTGATCTGAGCCTGTTTCTGTTGCTGCTGGCCTGCGTCACAATCGTGAGCTTCGTCGCCCACAGAATAGCGCGGCGCACCGCCTTGGCCCATGACCTTGCGCCCGGCTGGGAAAGTTGGCATCGCCGCGAATTCCCGATGGGGCTGGCATTGGGCCCAAGCCTGCTGTTTTACCTGTGCCTCGCGACTGTGTTCGGCAATGGGTCGGCTTAGAGATATCTTTATGTCACGCAGCTAAAAAGCACACAGCCTATCGGACAGGAAACGGTCATGAGTATCGAAAACGGACATATCACTGCCCCCCCTGTTCCCAAAAGCCTCGACGCAACTGGCCTGAGCATTGTGCTGATGCGCGACGTGTTGCTCAAGACCATGTTCCGCATGTCTTTGAGCAAGATATCAGATCTTGCCAAAACGATCTGCCTGCCCATACCCCAGACGATCGAGCTGGTTGATATCTGCCGGGCCGAACGCATGGTCGAGGCGACTGCGACAATCTCGGCGGGCGCCCAATCCGAAGCCAGTTTCCAGCTCACCGAAACCGGCAAGGCGCGCGCACTCGATGCGCTGAGCCAGTCGGAATATTACGGCCCGATGCCCGTGCCGATGGAAATGTATGAGGCGCAGATTCAGCGCCAGTCGATCCGCGATATCCAGATCACGCGCCGCCAGTTGAAGATTGCCATGGGCGATCTGGTGTTGCCGCCAACCCTGATGGATGACCTTGGCCCTGCGGTCAGTTCCGGGCGCTCGATCCTGCTCTATGGCCCGCCGGGCAACGGCAAATCCTCGATCTCGAATGGAATCAGGGCAGCGATGGGGGACCGGATCTTTGTGCCACGCACTGTGGTTCATGCCGGGCAGATCATCAGTGTTTTTGACCCGATCGTGCACACTGTCGCGGCAACATCTGAAGACAACCCGTCGCTTTTGCGGCAATCCGGCAATCGTTTTGACAACCGCTATGTGTATTGCGAACGCCCGACTGTGATCACCGGCGGCGAGTTGACACTGGATATGCTGGATCTGAAATTCAATGCAGTATCGCGCACTTATCAGGCCCCCTTGCAGTTCAAGGCCACAGGGGGGGTATTCATTATTGACGACCTTGGCCGGCAGGAAGAAGCACCACAGGCGATCGTGAACCGCTGGATCGTGCCACTGGAAATGAATTACGACATTCTGGCATTGCAATCAGGCGAGAAATTCATCGTGCCTTTCGACACGCTGGTAATTTTCTCGACCAATTTCCACCCGAACGAAATTTTCGATCAGGCGGCGTTGCGGCGGATTTTCTACAAGATCAAGATAGATGGTCCGGATCAGGCGGATTTTCTGAAGATTTTCGCGCTGGTGGCGCGGAAACGGAAAATGCCGATGGATGAAGAGAGCATCGTCTATCTGATCCAGAAGAAATATCCCACCATCAAGAACGTTTATGCCAATTATCAGCCGGTCTTTCTGATCGACCAGATGATCGCGATTTGCGATTTCGAGGGGAAACCACGCCAAATGAGTCCCGAACTGATCGACCGGGCGTGGAAGAACATGTTTGTCCAATCCGAGACCATTGTGAAGTGACACTGCGAGATCGGGTCAGCCGATCTCTGCTGTGCGGGCTTCCAGCACATCGAACGGAACACCCGGTTCGGCCTTGGCACAGCGGATCACCAGCGAGGTCTTGACCGTGATCACATTCTCTGCGGCCAGAAGGTCTTCGGTCAGGAAGCGCTGAAAGCTGGACAGGTCCGGGGCCACACATTTCAGGATGAAATCGATCTCACCATTGAGCATGTGACATTCGCGCACCAGCGGCCAGTCGCGGCAGCGTTGCTCGAAACGCGCCAGATCAGCTTCGGCCTGCGAATTCAAACCAACCATGGCGAAGACCTGCACCTCGAATCCCAGATCACGGGCATTGACCTGCGCATGATACCCACTGATGAAGCCGGTCTCTTCCAATGTGCGCACGCGCCGCAGACAGGGTGGCGCCGAGATGCCGACACGCTTGGCCAGTTCAACATTGGTCATACGCCCATCGGCCTGCAATTCGGCCAGAATCTTCCGGTCTATCGGATCAAGCTTTCCGCCTGACATAGGTTTACTCTCCTCAAGTTTTGCACTTCTTTACGCTGCGATACAGAGTTGCGCAATAATATTTCAAACAAGCGCAATTTCATTATGCAATCTCAGCGCGGCGCCCTGCCCTCTTGTGCTGGCCGCCCCAGTGCTTAGATTGCGCCGCGATAGCATAAAGCAAAGGGTCCGACATGAGTGAAACGCGCCATACCAAGCTTCTGATCATCGGCTCTGGCCCGGCAGGGTATACTGCCGCAGTCTATGGCGCGCGCGCGATGCTGTCGCCGCTGCTGATACAGGGCATCCAGCCCGGTGGCCAGTTGACAATCACCACGGAAGTCGAAAACTGGCCCGGTGACACCATGGTCACGGGGCCTGAACTGATGGTGCGTATGGAAGCGCATGCACGCGAAATGGGGGCCGAGGTCATCTCGGATCATATCGCCAGTGTTGATCTGTCCACGCGCCCCTTTACCGCTGTGAGTGACAGCGGCAGCA
>SKGU01000273.1 GCA_007117255.1 Natronohydrobacter sp.
ACGACATCGTTTACAACCCGCCATGCTGATGAACATGGGTTTGTCCCCCAGGTTGCTCTTAGCCAGGCAATTCAAACAACGCTTCATGCTGAGTTTATCCAGCCAGACCCTGGACGCCCAGTTTTCGAAACCGAGTGACTAACGCACATACTGCGAAACTATACGTTCAGAGGATACAATGAAAAAAGCACTCATCACAGGCATCACTGGCCAGGACGGCAGCTATCTGGCGGAATTTCTGCTGGAGAAAGGCTACGAGGTGCATGGGATCAAGCGGCGCGCATCGCTGTTCAACACGCAGCGGATCGATCATATCTATCAGGATCCGCATAGCAATCATCAGCGGCTCAAGCTGCATTATGGGGATCTGACCGACAGCTCGAACCTGACGCGGATTCTGTCAGAGGTGCAGCCAGATGAGGTCTACAACCTTGGCGCACAGAGCCATGTCGCCGTGAGTTTTGAGGCGCCCGAATACACAGCCGATGTTGATGGAATGGGCACGCTGCGTCTGCTTGAGGCCATCCGGTTTCTGGGGCTGGAGCAGAAGACGCGGTTTTATCAGGCGTCCACATCAGAGTTATATGGGCTAGTGCAGGAAATCCCACAGCGCGAGACCACACCGTTTCATCCTCGAAGCCCCTATGCGGTAGCGAAGCTCTATGCCTATTGGATTTGTGTGAATTACCGCGAAGCCTATGGGATGTATGCCTGCAATGGCATCTTGTTCAATCATGAGAGCCCGCGCCGCGGTGAGACATTCGTGACCCGCAAGATCACCCGCGGGCTTGCCAATATTGCGCAGGGACTGGAGCCTTGCCTGTTCATGGGCAATATCGATGCGCTCCGCGACTGGGGGCATGCCAAGGATTATGTGCGCATGCAGTGGATGATGTTGCAGCAAGAGCAGGCGGAGGATTTCGTGATCGCAACCGGCGTTCAGTATTCCGTCCGCGAGTTCATCACATGGACCGCAGCCGAGTTGGGCATCACGCTTGAATTCAAGGGCGAAGGCGTTGAAGAGCTCGCTGTGGTGGCCGATGTGCAGGGCGATAGCGCTCCGGCAGTCAAACGCGGAGATGTGATCATGCGCATTGACCCACGTTACTTCCGGCCCGCCGAAGTCGAAACCCTGTTGGGTGACCCGACGAAAGCGAAAGAAAAGCTGGGCTGGGTGCCGGAAATCACCGCGCAGCAGATGTGTGCCGAGATGGTGGCCGACGACCTCAAGACCGCGCGTCGCCATGCCTTGTTGCGCCAGCATGGCATGGATCTTCCTGTTTCGCTGGAAGGGTAGGACATGAAACGGATATTCATTGCAGGCCATCGGGGCATGGTCGGAGGGGCGATCCTTCGAAAGCTAGAGGCACGTGCTGCGGCCGGGCATGAGATTGCGATGATCACGCGGTCGCGCTCTGAACTTGATTTGACTGACCAGAGCGCGGTGCGCGACTTCATGCAGACGGAGCGACCGGATGTTGTGATTCTGGCAGCGGCCAAGGTTGGCGGCATTCATGCCAACAACACCTATCCCGCAGATTTCATTTACGAAAACCTGATGATTGAATGCAATGTAATACATCAGGCTTTCCGGGCTGGGGTTCAGCGTTTGCTGCAATTGGGGTCGTCTTGCATCTATCCACGCGCAGTTGCCCAACCAATGCGTGAGGATGCTCTGTTGACAGGTGTCCTTGAGCCCACGAACGAGCCCTACGCCATCGCCAAGATTGCAGGGATCAAGCTGTGCGAAAGCTACAATCGTCAGCATGGAACAGATTACCGCAGTGTCATGCCGACCAACCTGTATGGCCCTGGTGACAATTTTCATCCAGAGAACAGTCATGTTCTGCCCGCGCTGATCCGCCGTTTTCACGAAGCCGCGCAGTCAGGTGTCGATAGCGTGACCATCTGGGGCTCAGGGTTACCGCGTCGAGAATTCCTGCATGTCGATGATATGGCCGATGCCAGCCTTTTCGTACTCGACCTGCCAAAGGTCGACTACGATACGAATACACTGCCGATGCTGAGCCATATCAATGTGGGCAGCGGTGTGGATATCTCGATCCTTGAGCTGGCGGAAATGGTCGCTGATATCACCGGTTTCAGGGGCCAGATCAACACTGATCCCACGAAACCGGATGGTACAATGCGCAAGCTGATGGATGTCGGGCGCCTCAAGGCTCTGGGATGGTCCGCAGGTATCGATTTGCGAGCAGGAATAGAGGACACATATCAGTGGTATCTGTCCAATCACGCCGAAGCACGTCACTGAAAGCGAGAATATAGCCAATATGTCAACGCTCATTCATCCAGTTATTCTATGTGGTGGCGCAGGAACACGATTGTGGCCGCTGTCGCGAAAAAGCTACCCTAAGCAATTCACTCAGATCTTGGGCGATGAGAGCCTGTTTCAAGCTTCGGCGCGGCGGTTGTCGGCACCAATGTTTGCACCGCCCACAGTCATAACCGGGGCGGATTTCAGGTTTATCGTCATCGAGCAGCTTGCAAGCATTGAAATTGCACCTGGCGCAGTGCTGATCGAACCGACAGGTCGCAACACGGCGCCTGCCATTTGCGCCGCCGCCCTGAAATTGCGGCAGAATACGGATGATGCTTTCATTCTGGTTGCCCCGTCTGATCATGTCATTCCGGATGACGCAGCATTTCGTGATGCAGTCGAAGCTGCATTGCCCGCCGCGGCAGAGGGGCGCTTGATTACATTTGGCATTCGCCCGGACCGCGCGGAAACCGGCTATGGGTGGCTGGAGCTTGGGCAGAGCATTGAGGGCATTGATGTCCCGATGGCGCTTAAGCGCTTTGTCGAGAAACCCGAAGCCGATCTTGCACAATCGATGCTTGATGGTGGACAGCATTTGTGGAATGCGGGCATCTTTCTGTTCTCAGCAAATGCAATCCTCAAGGCGTTTGAGCAATTTGCGCCCGATATCCTAGAGGGCGCAAGCGCTGCGGTTGCAGGTGCGCAGAGTGATCTGGGCTTTACAAGGTTTGACCCGAAGCCTTGGAACGACTTGCCTGACATCTCGATCGACTATGCCGTGATGGAAAAGGCTGATAACCTTTCGGTCATGCCATATCGCGGGGCCTGGTCTGATCTTGGCGGATGGGAGGCTGTCTGGCGTGAGGCAGGGCCTGATGCACAAGGCGTCGTCACCCATGGCCCTGCGCATGCTTTGAATTGTGAAAATTCACTGCTGCGCGCCGAATCCGAGAAACAGCAACTTGTCGGCATTGGCTTGAAGGACATTGTCGCAGTGGCAATGCCGGATGCTGTGCTTATCGCCCACAAGAACTGTGCACAGGATGTGAAACTCGCGGTAACGACGCTTAAAGCGCAGGGAATATCCCAAGCCGAAACGCTGCCGCGCGATTACCGGCCGTGGGGATGGTATGAAAGCCTCGTCATGGGCGCGCGCTTTCAGGTCAAGCGCATTGTGGTGCACCCTGGCGCAGCACTGTCCCTGCAAAGCCACAATCACCGCTCTGAGCATTGGATAGTTGTTGAAGGCACTGCAAAGGTCACGATTGATGACAGCGTGAAATTGGTGACTGAAAACCAATCGGTCTATATCCCGCTAGGGGCGGTGCACCGTATGGAAAACCCCGGCAAGGTACCGCTTACACTGATCGAGGTTCAGACCGGCAGCTATCTTGGCGAAGATGACATCATTCGCTACGAGGATGTTTATGCACGGAGCTGACAAATCGCCAGTGTTGCTGGTTGGGGCCTCTGGGCGGGTTGGTCGCATGGTCATGCATCATTGGCCACAAGTGTCAGACAGCTTGCCCATGCTCGCTCAGTTCCGTCGCAGCACGACGCGGTCCGATTGCTTGATTTGGGACCCCTTGACCGGGCCGGAAGCATTGCTGGACGCGGTATCTGCGACCGGTGGTTTCTCAGCCATGATCATGCTTGCTGGCGTGACGCCGGGGCCAGGCAAGAATCTTGCATTGAACCGAACATTGGCGGAGGCCTGCCTCGATGCCGCATCGCGCGCCGGGATCGGACGGGTACTGCTTGCGTCGTCCTCGGCGGTGTATGGTGCAGGAGCAGGCACGCCTTTGGCTGAAACTGCATCCTGTGATCCCGCCAATGCTTATGGGGCCGCTAAGCTTGCAATGGAAGAGGCCTGCATGTCATGGCGTGCGCGCGGCATAGACCTTTGTATGCTGCGGATCGGGAATGTGGCGGGGGCGGATGCATTGCTTTTGAACGTGGCAAAATCTGCACCGGATCAAGCCATTGAGATCGATATTTTCGATGATGGTCGTGGGCCGGTCCGCTCCTATATCGGGGTGCGGACCTTGGCATCGGTCCTTCGGTCGCTTTGCCTGCACCCTGACCAATTGCCCGCAGTCGTCAACATTGGCACGCGCGAGCCGGTTTCGATGGACGCCCTCGCAGATGCAGCGCACCATCCTTGGCTCAAGCGAAGCCCTACTGGGCCGACTCCGCAGAGCATCACGCTCGATTGCAGTTTGCTGTCGACAATGCATGAATTCAACACGCTGGACTCTCGACCCGACGAAATGGTCCGGCAATGGAAAGAAACCCTTGAGCCATGACTTTTTCCAAGCGCGTCCTTGATCTTGCCGTCGCGATTATCCTGCTGATCATTCTGGGCCCGATCATCTTGATCACTGCATTGATCATTCTGCTTCTTGATGGGCGGCCGGTTTTCTACATTTCGGAACGCATGAAATCACCCACGGAAGGATTCAATCTGATCAAGTTCCGAACAATGAAACCTGTTGCCGAGGACAGTGGCGTTTCTGGCGGGGATAAGTCAGACCGCATCACACGCACAGGCCCATTTCTGCGGCGTTCGCGGCTGGATGAGTTGCCACAGCTTTGGAATGTGATCCGCGGCGATATCAGTTTCATCGGACCTCGTCCGCCTTTGCGTCAATATGTAGAGCGCTTCCCAGATCTTTATGCGCAGGTCCTGAAATCGCGACCAGGCGTGTCGGGACTTGCTTCGATCTATTTTCACGCACATGAAGAACATCTCTTGGCGCGCAGCCGCAGCCGAGAGGAAACCGACACGATCTATTGCCGCGCATGTATTCCACGCAAAGCGCGTCTGGACCTGATCTATCAGGCCAGACGCAACTTGTGCATGGACATGGCTCTGATGGCCAAAACGGTTTTCAAGCGATTGCGTTAGCAGTGGCCTGCTTTTGCAGGACCACTTCAAAAGCCTTCTGACACCTGCTTGATATTGGCAAGTTTCAACGCCCCAAGGGGGTCAATCCCATAGGCAACGTGAATAGCTTCATGGTTCGACATGCTCAGATCGCTTTCGTTCTGCCAAAGGTGCACAATCATTTGCGCACGATTTGCCGCAGAAATGTCGACGCTGCCTCCCAGGTCCCATGCAGGACGCAGGATAGGCGCGGATAGCTTGGCCAGCCAGTCTTCGTGCATTTCGGTCGAGGCCACCGCCATATTGACGCCAGTGTGCTGATTTCGCCAGCCTGACAGTTGCAACGCATTTGCGTCGTCGGGGCCGCTTCCCAGCGCCATCAACAGTTGGCGCGCGTCGGCCAGCCTCGGCTCTGGGCAAATCAAGGTTACGCGGATCATGCCAAGGCCACTCCTGTTTTCTGGCACATGAAGCGCCGCATCCGTTCCAGAGTGGCACCGTCGGTTGGTGCGATACGAGCGATGATGCCGTAGACACGTCCGGGAAAAAACGCACCAGTCAACCGCCCTCCAATGCGCAGAGGGTGATCTTGCGAATACCCTCCAGTGCCCATCGTCTCTGCGGGTGCTCCCCCCCACATTATCTTCCCGCTCGACAAAGTTCGGTTCCAAGACGCCGATACGCAATCAAGGGTGCCGGGACTACGGGCTGCCGTAACACCACCACCATCGCCGCCCACACGCAGTTCTATCTGACCAGCGCCAGCAGAAAGCAGATTGAAGGATCGCACGGCACTTGATGTGCTGTCAGCGGAAGCATTCAGAATATAGCCGACATTTCCCTGCGCCAGATACCCGCAAGTTACTGCTGCAGCGATATCGGCCCGTCCAATCCCTGCAAGGTTGCAGTCCAGTGCATCATCAATCCCGTCAAATTCCAGATAGGGTCTGCCATCCTGATCGAGCCGAAGAAAAGGTCGCGCCCAGGGGTTGGGTTGCACCGCGTGGTGGCCACTGCCGGATTTGTCCTCGATCCTTCCCACACGGCCATTGATAGCCGATGGTATCGTTCCGTCCGCGTCCTCGAAAAGCGAATCGAAGTCTGAAGGATCGAGCCAGCATCCGTCCTCAGCGCCCGTGAACAGCGTCTTGGGTGAGAACGTTTGTCCCGTTCGGACTGTGCGGGATGTGACTGAGACATCGGTGACGAATTTCATGCAAGCACCAATACATGAATGCCTGTCGCCGTTGTGCCTGTGGCGCGGACACGGCGCACGCCCACTGGCAAGATGCTGAAATCAGTCATTTCGACGGTGCGGGTTTCGCCTGCAATCGTGTCAAACATGACAGTGCCGCCGATTTCGACATATATCGATAGCCCGAAAACGGACAGATCATTATCATCTGCAGGGATCACCGGCTGGATATCGGTTGCAGGCCCGGCCAGCGAAGCTGCGCGCTGCGAAAACGGATTTTGCATGGGATGACACTCCTGTTGGAAAGCAATAAGAAAGCCTGAGAAACCCAAGCCCTGGTTGCAGCAAGATCGTCGAAAACACCTAAGAACAGCCGTACAAGCCGTTCGCTACCCTGTTGACGAGGGTGCAACACGCTGATGTCTGCCAAACTCATAAAACACTTGAACGGAGCCACATATGACCAAGATCCACTGCTTTAAGGCGTATGATATTCGCGGGCGACTGGGGGTCGATCTTGATGCCGAGATTGCCCACCGCATAGGACGGGGCTTCGCACGAGCTCTTGGCGCGGATCGCGTTGTTCTTGGACATGACTGTCGCGCATCATCTGAAGAGTTGGCAGGTTCGGTTGCGGCCGCGCTGGTGGCCGAGGGCGTCGAGGTCCTTGATCTTGGCTTGTCCGGCACCGAAGAGATGTATTTTGCCACGAGCCACTTCGAGGCGGATGGCGGAATATGTGTCACAGCATCCCACAATCCAATGGATTGGAACGGCATGAAAATGGTGCGCGCGGGCTCTGCACCTTTGGACGCAGAAACCGGGCTGTCCGCAATTCGTGCCTTGGCCGAGGCAAATGACTTCGGACCGGCCCGTGCTGGCAAGATCACTGATGTCAGCGATGCGGCACGCAAAGCCTATGTGGCCCGCGTACTGTCATTTCTTGACGTTGCAGCATTGAAGCCACTGAAAATCCTCGTCAATGCGGGCAATGGTGCAGCAGGCCCAACCTTTGATGCCATCGCAGAGGAATTGTTGGCACAGGGTGCGCCGCTGACATTCATTCGCATGCATCACACGCCCGATGGCCGTTTCCCCAACGGCATTCCAAACCCGCTTCTACCAGAAAACCAACCCGAAACCGCCGCTGCAGTACGCGCAGCGGGGGCGGATTTCGGGGTGGCCTGGGATGGCGACTTTGATCGGTGCTTCTTCTTTGATCATGAGGGTAGCTTCATAGCAGGGGAATATGTGGTGGGTTTATTGGCTGAAGTGTTTTTGGCCAAACATCCCGGTGCCAAGATTATCCACGATCCGCGTGTGATCTGGAATACGCTGGATGTCGTCGCGAAAGCGGGCGGGCAGGCTGTTCAATCGCGCACAGGGCATGCATTCATAAAGCAAACCATGCGTGATCATGACGCCATTTACGGTGGTGAAATGTCGGCACATCACTACTTCCGCGATTTCTGTTATTGCGACAGCGGAATGATTCCTTGGTTGCTGATTTCAGAACTTGTGAGCCTGAAAGGCGCATTGCGCGATCTGGTTCACGCACGTCGCTCAGCTTTTCCGTCCTCTGGTGAGATCAACTTTACTTTGGCTGATCCGCAGGTTGCAATGTCGCGCGTCCGCGCTGAATTCGCACCTGTTGCCAAGGCGATTGATGAAACTGATGGGCTGGGACTTGATCTTGGCGAATGGCGTTTCAACCTTCGAAGCTCGAACACAGAGCCAGTGGTCCGACTGAATGTCGAGGCGCGCGCAAATGTAGATGCTGTGAAGCAAGGCGTTGAGCGCGTGCGCGAGCGGCTGTTGTCCCCAGTCGAGCAACCAAAATAACATTCTGCGAAAGCGTAGCTTTTGCCACTGCGCTGTCATCCGTTTCAACGACGAGCGATCAGCCGTGGGCAGCGGCTGGTCGCTGCAACACTACGTTCTCCCGCGTGCGTTTCGGTGATTATCGCAGCCGCAAGAAAACTGCACGGAAGAAACGCATGTGGAACCGGCCGCAGGCATGCGTCTACGCTGATCCAGAGCTTGACCAAAGAGAAGCGCAAAACTTAAATTTTTTCGCTTTGTTTAATGGTGCCCGGGGGCGGAATCGAACCACCGACACGAGGATTTTCAATCCACTGCTCTACCCCTGAGCTACCCGGGCACGGGTGCATCTGACGATGCGGATGTGATCATATTCACATCGGGTAGGCGTCTCATATTGCAGGGCTTTGGCACTGTCCAGAGGGGTTGACGAAAAATATTCGCCTAGCGCTCTTTGTCTGATGACGGCGGTGTTTCGGTATCGTCCTCAAGCCCCGTCAAAGGTGTCGGAATCGTGTAATCTTCACGAAACCAGCGTGCGAGATCGACATCGGCACACCGACGAGAGCAGAATGGCCGATAGTCTGTGACTGTTGGTTTACGGCAGATCGGGCACGTCATTCCAACACCTGTGACAAGGGTTTGCGGTCGCGCTTGCGGGTCAATTCAAAATTGCCAAGAGGGGTCCAGCCCGCCAAAGTCACATCGCGCCCTTCGCGCTTGAACGCACCGCGTAACACTTGTTCAAGAATGTGACGCTCTTTCTTTGCGAAGGGGGCGAAATCGATCAGAACCTGCCCACCCAGTCCGCGCAAACGCAATTGACGCGACAACTCGCGCAGCGCTGCAATATTGGCCTTCAGTCCCGCAGCTGGGCTGGTGTCATTGCCGGTGTTCACATCAATTGCAATCAGGGCACGGGTCGGCTCGATGCGCATGTGGCCGCCACCTTGAAATGGCACATCCGGGCGCAACAGCGCGTCAATCTCTTCGTGCACCCCATGACGTGCAAAGCTTCCCGCGTCCTGGTCCAGAGTATCCGGGTCAGGCCAGTCGCGCCATGCGGCCAGATGTGGGGCAGGGGCATCGACCAGCAGTTCGGGCGCGCCAGTCGCCTCTGCCAATACCGACTCTGCCAGCGCGCGCATGCGCGCGATGTCGTCAAGGATCACCGCGTCCTCGATCCCTTCGCAAGCCGAGCGCAATATCAGACCCAGATGATCCGCCGCGCCCTGCATCGCGTCTTGTGCAAGCGCGTCCAGTGTCGCACGGCATGCCTCATCCTCGATGCTGCGCGAGATATTCAACCCTGGCGCGTCGGGGGTGACAATCGCATAGCGGCTCTTGAACAGCAGACGCGTGCTCAGGGGCAGGGCCTTGCCCGGTTCTGATGCGCCGCTGATCTGTACCAGTAGCGGCGCACCCGGCCGCAACCCTTTGGTCTGGCGCAGAAACCCGCTTTCACCGCCCGGCAGCTCCACAAAAGCTCCGCCCATGCCCTTCATCGGGCGGCCCATCTTGCCTCGGCAGATTGCCTCTGGCGCCAGCGCGGTGCTGTCATCCTCAATCAGAAAGTCTTCCAGACGTCCATCGACCATCAGTGCCGCAGCCTGACGTCCCTTGAAGCTGTCCAAGGCGATGACTGAGCCGTTCATTGCGCCCACCTTAATCCTGCAGTGCGCAACAGATGCGCGGTTTCCATCGCGGGCAGTCCCATGATCCCGGTGTAAGATCCTTCAATCCACGGAATGAACGCCCCACCGCGCCCCTGTATGGCGTAGCCACCAGCTTTGCCTTGCCACTCGTTCGAGGCAAGATACTCATTCAGTTCGTCATCCGACAGCCGTTTCATTTTCACGCTGCTGGCGCAGGTGCGTGTCCAGACCCTTGCGCCGCGACGCACAGCAATGGCCGTGTAGACCCTATGCCTGCGTCCTGCCAGCTTCAGCAGGAATTCTGCGGCCTGCGCTGCGTTTTCGGGCTTGCCAAGGATGCGTCGACCAAGAGCGACTGTTGTATCTGCGGTCAAGACGACGTCTTCATCATCTGCCGTGATTGCATCGAGCTTCAGCCGTGTCACGCGTTCGCAATAGGGCCGGGGCAACTCGCCTTTCAGCGGAGATTCGTCGACATCTGCGGCCATGATCGCATCGGGCACGATGCCAAGCGACGCCAGAATCTCTTTCCGGCGTGGACTGGCAGAGCCGAGGATCAGCCGCATAGGCTTATTTGAAACGGTAATTGATCCGCCCCTTGGTCAGATCATAGGGGGTCATTTCGACCTGAACCTTGTCGCCGACCAGCACACGGATGCGGTTCTTGCGCATCTTTCCTGCCATATGTGCGTTGATTTCATGGCCGTTTTCCAGCTCGACCCGAAATGTCGCATTTGGCAGGAGTTCCTTGACGACACCGGGAAATTCGAGCA
>SKGU01000108.1 GCA_007117255.1 Natronohydrobacter sp.
CCAGCTATATGACAAGCGCGGCCGCCCGGATGCTGGCGCTCGTATATGCGCTGATTATCCCAACCCCGAAGTGGCAACATTTTGCACTGCCCTTTGGCTCATTTTTACTCTGCCGTTGACAACGGGCCAGTGACAAGCCCTTGTGCCACGTCGGCGGGCAGCCGTGCTTTCAGTTCATTCCAGAAGGCGTCATCCGACCAGTCCTCGACCTTGTCGGACAGGGGCACCTGAATATAGTAGCGCGACAGCATCGGGTTGCGCATCGAGGCCAGCGCAAAGCCGCGCGGATGGTTGGCATAGATCAGCTCGTCATGCAGCGGGGGGGTTTCCGACAGCACCCCCAACCATCCGAAGGGATATACCTTCTCAAACTCGCGCCGCACGGTTTCCGGGATGGATTTGCGGCTGACCCCGTGGAACCCGTCGCATCCGGCGATGAAATCGCATTCAAGCCGATGCTTCTGGCCGTCCAGATCATAGGTGACATGCGGAGTTGCGCTGTCCAGATCTTGCAGGACGACATTTTCCACGCCATGCACATGCCGCGCCCCCAGCGCATCCTGCGCCTCATACAGGTCGCGCGTGACCTCGGTCTGACCATAGACCATGACTTTGGCTCCGCAGGCTTCGGCAAAATCAATGCGGATCATCTGCTGATCATGGGTCAGATAGCAGCCATCATGCGGCTGCCCCTCGCGCGCCATACGCGCGCCGACGCCTGCGCGCTCCAGCAAGTCAACCGCGCCCTGTTCCAGTACACCGGCGCGGATGCGCGACAGAACATAATCACGGCTCTGGCGTTCCAGAACCACAGTTTCGACCCCTGCTTTGTTCAGCAGTTGTGACAGCAAAAGCCCCGATGGCCCTGCACCGATTATGGCGACCTGCGTGCGCATACAGCGCCCTCCCGACAATAGTGTATCCTTGCCGCATCATATTGATCCGCGTGCCGCAGGGAATGGACGCATCCCTCCAAAGGTGGTACTATTCCGCCATGTCAGAGGCATTGGGCATCCCCGCATTCCAGCTTTATGGCGAAGCGCTGGCTTTTCCCGATATCTTGCATATGGAACGGATCCGCGACCGGGCTGCCGGGCTGGACTGGACGATCAAACCTCACAGACATACGCATCTTTTCCAGATTTTCTTGCTCATGTCGGGAAAGGTCACATTCAATTCCGATGGCAATGTAGCCACACTCGCGCCGCCGGTTGCGCTGTGTCTGCCACCTGACAGCGTTCATGGTTTCTGCTTTTCCTCGGATACTGAAGGCTGGGTCATCAGCCTGCCTGTTCAGCATTATCCGGACCTTTTCGGCGAAGGTGCCGAGCTTGCCCACACGCTAACGGCACCCAGAGTGCTTGCCCCGACCGGACAAATGGCCGCGCGGGTGCGCGCGCTCTATCAAGTCTGGTGCGGCAAGGCCCGTTTCCGACGCACCGAACTGCGCTGCCATCTTGGCCTGATCCTGTCCTCGCTGGCCCAAGTTGATCCCGACGGCCCCCCGCGCCCGGGTGATCCGCGCGTTTTGCGTTTTCAGGCGTTGGTTGCCGCGCATGCCAAGGACCATTGGCCGATCGGGCGCTATGCGCAGGCGCTTGGCCTGTCCGAACGCAGCCTTGGCCGGCTATGCCGGGCGCAGACCGGGCTAAGCCCACAGGCGGTGATAGAGGCGCATCAGATGCGCGAAGCCTCGCGGCTTCTGGCCTATACCCGGATGTCGGCGCAATCCGTAGCCCATGCGTTGGGATTCGACGATCCCAGCTATTTCAGCCGTCGGTTTCGTGCTTTTGCGGGGATGTCGCCGCGCTCTTATCGTGCGCGGCTTGACCAGCCCTGAGCGCCCAGATCCGGTTGCGCATCGCTTCTGAGGCGGGGATTGTGCCGTCGGGGGCAAGGCAGCTTGCCCAGTCTTCCAGCCCGCCAAGCGCGTCATCTTCACCCAAGACCTGCGCCAGCGATTTGCCGGTGCTGCGCGCCGTGGCAAGGGCCTGTTTCACAACGCTGCCCGCCTGCGCGCGCGGCATGTGACGCGTCAGAGCGAAGCTCGCGGCTTCGGCCATGATCGCACCCTGCCCGGCATCCAGATGCGCGGCCATGCGTACGGTATCCGCTTGCAGACTGGTGATCAGCGCTTGTGCATGGCGCAGGCTGGCGCTGGCCGCCACTCCCATTTGCGGCACGGCCAGCCATTCCAGCGCCCAGGCAGCGCCATCGCGTTCTTCTTGCGCCATCGCGGCTTGCGCCAGCAACGGTTGCAGCGCGGCAGTGTATTGCGCCAGTGTGACGATGGCTTCCGCCGCCACCGGGTTGGATTTTTGCGGCATGGTCGAGGACCCGCCCCCCGCGCCCGCGCGCAATTCGCCAATCTCCGAACGCCCGGCGATAATCAGGTCGCGGGCCAGCTTGCCAAGGCTGGCGGTCAGGCGCACCAGCCATGCCCCCAGCGCCTGCGGGCCCGAGCGGTCAAGATGCCAGCACGGCGCCGGGGCCAGTTCCAGCTCCTTCGCCAAGGCAAGGCTCAGCGCTTCAGCCTTGTCACCAACCGCGCTGCCTGTCCCCGATGCGCCGCCGAACTGCACGCGCAAGATCTGCGCTTTCAGCCTGGGCAAATCAGCTTCCAGCGCGATCAGCGGCTGAGCCCATGTGGCAAGGCGCTGCCCCAGCGTGACGGGCGTGGCAACCTGGCTGCGGGTGCTCCCGGCCATCACCGTGCCTGAATGGGCATCGCTTTGCGCCTTCATAGCGTCCAGCAAGACAGCAAGCCCCTGCCCCAGAAGGTCCAGCAACTCGCGCCATTGCAGCACATGCGCACAATCGACAATATCCTGCGAGGTCGCACCCCAATGCAGCGCCTGCCCCTCGTCCCCGCACCGCTCGCGCAGGAGTGCCACCAGCGCAGGCACCGGCACCCCGGCACTGGCCATACCCTCACTCATCTGCTCTGGCGCAACCCGCATCCGCGCAAGGCCCGCCGCCAGTGCATCTGCATCAGCCTGTGCGACCAGCCCGACCGAGGCGCAGGCGCGGGCCAGCGCGGCCTCGACCCGGACCATATGCGCGACAAAGGCATCGTCTGACAGGATCGCTGCTGCTTGCGGTTCGCCAAAAAGCGGGGCAGTCAGCGCGCTGGCGAAAGGGGCGGGTGTCATGCCGCTGCCCGCAACCCCAGAATCTCGCGCGCCTGCTGCCAGCTTGCAACCGGGCGATTGTGCTTTTCGCACAATTCCACCGTGCGCGCGACGAGCGCAGCATTGGATGGCGCAAGGGTCTCGCGGTTCAGGCGCATATTGTCTTCCAGACCGGTTCGGGTATGGCCCCCGCGCGCGATTGCCCATTCATTGACGATGATCTGATTGGGGCCAATTCCGGCGGCACACCACAGCGCATCGGGGGCAAAGCGGTTCAGCGTCTCGATATAGATATCGAGAATCCGCTCATCGGCGATCATGGCATTCTTCACGCCCATGACGAATTGCACGTAAAGCGGCCGCTTCAGCCGTCCGTCATCGGCCATGCGCGCGGCCTGGATGATGTGGCTGAGGTCAAAGGCCTCAATCTCGGGCATCACGTCATGTGCGCGCATTTCCGAGGCCAGCCAATCAACCAGATCGGGCGGGTTTTCATAGACCCGTGTCGGGAAGTTGTTCGACCCGACCGAGAGCGACGCCATGTCGGGGCGCAGCGGCAGCATCCCGCCGCGCGCCTGACCTGCGCCAGAGCGGCCACCAGTGGAAAACTGGATGATCATGCCGGGGCAGTGCTTTTCCAGCCCCTCTTTCAGACGCGCGAATTTTTCCGGGTCGGAAGTCGGCGTCTCATCATCATTGCGCACATGGCAATGCGCAATAGCCGCGCCTGCCTCGAATGCTTCCTGCGTGCTTTCTACCTGCTCGGTCACAGTGATCGGCACGGCGGGGTTGTTGGCCTTGGTCGGCACCGAGCCTGTGATGGCAACGGCGATGATGCAAGGGTTGGTCATGGGATTGTCCTGTCTTGTCTCGCCTGCGCCCTTGCGCACAAAGCGCAGACGAAAAGGTGGGCGTTTCGCGCGTGGCGGCGCAGGCTCACGCGCTGTCAGATATCCAGAAAAACCGTTTCACCATCGCCCTGCAAGCGAATATCGAAACGGTACTGTCCCGCACCGGTCTTCTTGGCGATCAGGGTTTCGACCCTCGGGCGCTGTTCAATGCGCGCCAGAAGAGGGTCTGCGCTGTTGTCTTCATCTTCGAAATAGATGCGGGTGTGCAGCCCGATATTGATTCCGCGCGCCACGATCCACAGCGAAATATGCGGGGCTTGCATCCGTCCGTCGCGCAGCGCGACCGTCCCGGGCTTGACCGTACGCAAGGTGAATTCACCGCTCTCGGCATCGGCGGCAAAGCGGCAATAGCCTGTCACCTTCGGGTCAGCACCGTCCTGCCCTGGAAAGCGGCCCTGCGCATCGGGCTGCCAGCTTTCGATCAGCGCATCGCGCATGGCCCATCCAGTACCGTCATAGACAGAACCAGTGATTTCGATGATCTGACCTTCAGCGCCATCCTCGATCGGGCTCTGGCCGACCTCCTGATCAAAATTCTGGCCGTTGCCGGTATATGTGGGCATCAGCCCGATATGTACGTAAGGCCCGGCAGTCTGCGACGGGGTTTCCTGAAGCATGTCAAGTTGCTGGACCATGTCTTACATCCCCTCCGGCTTGTTTTCGAACATGCTCTGGCGCCGTCCCCGCAACACGATGTCGAACTTATAGGCCAGATAGTCCAGTGGCTTGGAATTGGCCATGTCCAGCGGGGCGACCAGACGGTCAAGCTGCGCGCGATCCTTGATCGTCGCGGCAATCGGGCAGAGCGGGATCAGCGGATCACCTTCAAAATACATCTGCGTGATCAGGCGCTGGCCAAAACTATGACCAAAGACCGAAATATGAATATGCATGGGCCGCCAGTCATTGCCACGATTGGGCCAGGGATAGGCACCTGGGCGGATGGTCAGGAACTGATAATTTCCCTGGGCATCGGTAAGCGTTCGCCCGGCCCCGCCAAAATTCGGGTCGAGCGGCGCAAGATACCCATCCTTCTTGTGCCGATAGCGCCCCCCTGCATTGGCCTGCCAGATTTCCACCAGCGTATGGGGCACGCCGCGCCCGCGTTCATCCAGAACGCGGCCATGCATCACAATCCGCTCGCCAATTGCGGGGGCAGCGCCCCGCGTCCAGTTCAGGATCAGATTGTTGTCCATCGCCCCCAATTGACCGTGGCCAAAGGTCGGGCCAGTTTCTTCGGACGCGCTGCTATCCATCGACAACAGCGGCAGGTTGGGTGATCGGGTCACCGTGGTCTTGTAGCCCGGATCATACGGGAGCGGGTGAACCGCGCGGTTGCGCGGGATCAGGGGGCCGTCATCAAGCATTGTCTGCTGCCTCCATCTCGGCAAATGTTGCCTTTGCAAGTTTGATTGCATGATTGGCCTTGGGCACGCCTGCATAAATCGCCACATGCTGGAATGCCTCCATCACGTCGCGCGGGCTGGCGCCGGTGCGCAAGGTTGCGCGCACATGCATCGGGATCTCTTCGAAGCTTCCGGTTGCCGCAAGAATCGCAAGGGTCAGCATCGAGCGTTCGCGCAGGCTGATCGCGTCTGACGCCCAGACCGTTCCCCATGCAGCTTCGGTAATCAGCGACTGAAAGGGCGTGTCAAACTCGTCGCGCCCCGCTTCGGCCCGGTCCACATGTGCATCTCCCAGCACTGTGCGGCGGACCCGCATTCCCTCGGCATGGCGGGCAGTTGTGAAATCACACATATTTTGCATCCCCGGGCGAACTGATTATTCTATGGATACAAACGTAATGGCAGAAAACGCAAACCCGATAAATTATATTTTTTGTCTGATTGATTAATCCTAGGGTTAACTCAAGCCGTCGCGCTGCTGCGCCCGACTGTTCGACTTAACAGCAATGCGCATTCTGTTTTTCGTTCAGCTTATGACCTTGTACTGCTTTCCGATTTGAGCGCGCATGCCGCTTTTGGCACTGTCGCACAGGTCATTGTTCAAAGGAGCCAGCATGCCAGCCCCTAAAACCGCACTAGTCATTTCCGCCCACGCCGCTGACTTCGTCTGGCGTTGTGGCGGCGCCATCGCCCTGCATGCACAAAAGGGTTATGACGTGACAGTAGCTTGCCTGTCCTTCGGAGAACGCGGTGAAAGCGCGAAGCTGTGGAAAGAAGGCAAGACTCTGGATGAAGTCAAGGCGATCCGCCGGAAAGAGGCAGAGGCCGCCGCGCAGACGTTGGGGGTGCACCGGCTGGAATGCTTCGACCTGGGCGACTACCCGCTGCATCTGGAACGCTCTGACAAGATGCGGCTGGTTGATCTGATCCGCGAGTTGCAGCCCGCCTTCATGCTCAGCCATAGTCAGTACGACCCCTATAACACCGACCATATGTATACGACCCAGATCGCGTTAGAGGCGCGAATGATCGCCCAAGCCTGGGGGCATAACCCCGGCCAGACCGTTCTGGGTGCGCCTCAGCTCTACCTGTTCGAACCCCACCAGACCGAACAGATGGGCTGGAAGCCTGACACATTTCTGGACATCACACCGGTTTGGGACCAAAAGCGCGCCGCGATGGAAGCAATGGGCGGTCAGGTGCATTTGTGGGAGTATTACACCCGCGTCGCCCAACAGCGCGCCAATCATTTCAAGCGCAATTCTGGCGGTATGTCAGGGGGGCGGGAGTGCAAATATGCCGAAGGGTTCCAGTCAATCTTTCCGCGCACTGTGGACGAGCTTTGAGGAGGGCGCTCCATGACATCACCAAACATTCCAAGTTTTGATATTGCCCATCTCGGCCATGTCGAGATGTATACTGACAAGTTTGACGAAAGCCTTGATTTCTTCACCCGTGTCTATGGGCTGAAACTGTCCGGGCAGGATGAAACAAGCGCCTATCTGCGCGCTTGGGATGATTACGAATTTCATTCCCTGAAACTGACACGCCACCACACCACGGGGGTGGGCCATATCGGCTACCGCACCGCCAGCCCCGAGGCACTTGCGCGCAGGGTGGCGGTGATCGAAGGGTCTGGCTACAAGCTGCATGGTTGGACAGAGGGCGACATGGGCCATGGTAGCGCCTTTCGGTTCGAAGACCCGTTCGGCCATGTGTTCGAGATCTATTATGACACGCGCCGCGCAGAACCCGATGCCGCAGACCGCCCTGCCCTGAAAAACACGGCCAGCGCCTTTACCGGCGCGCCGCCACGCAGGCTGGACCATCTGAATCTGCTGGCCTCTGATGTGTCCGAGTTCCGCCGCTTCATGGAAACCTGCCTTGGCAGCCGGGTGACCGAATACATCCAGCTGGATAATGGCCGCATCGGCGGCTGCTGGTTCACCATCAATAACAAGACCTATGATCTGGCCTGCACCGAAGAACATGGCGGCGGCCATGCGGGGCTGCATCATGTCACCTATGCCACCGACCAACGCGAAGACATCCTGCGCGCGGCCGATATCTTTCTGCAAAACGGCGTCCACATTGAAACCGGGCCGCATAAACACGCCATTCAGGGCACCTTCTTTCTGTATGTCTGGGAACCGGCTGGCAACCGGGTGGAACTGGCCAATGCCGGGGCGCGCCTGATCCTTGCGCCGGATTGGGAAGCTGTCTGCTGGACTGAAGCCGACCGCAAGAAAGGGCAGGCCTGGGGGCTGAAAACAATCGAGACCTTCCACACCCACGGCACACCGCCAGTCAATCAGGAGCCAAGCTGATGGGCGTTGTCATCCAGAACATTCCCCGCGCCAAGCCCGAGGTGGTTGCGCGTCTTGGAAAGGCCGGGGTCGCCACAGTGCACGAGGCGCAAGGCCGCAGCGGGTGTATGGCGGCACGGATGTGCCCGATCTGGCGCGGGGCAAAGATTGCAGGCAGCGCAGTCACCATCGCTGCGCCTCCGGGCGATAACTGGATGTTGCATGTCGCCATCGAACAACTGCAACAGGGCGATCTGCTGGTGCTTGCGCCGACCAGCCCCTGCGATATGGGCTATTTCGGCGATCTTCTGGCCACATCGGCAATGGCGCGCGGCTGCAAGGGCTTGGTGATTGATGCCGGGGTGCGCGATGTTGCGGATCTGAAGGAAATGGGCTTTCCGGTTTGGTCCACCGCAATCTCTGCGCAAGGGACGGTGAAGGAAACGCTGGGGTCGGTCAATGTGACGATTGTCTGCGCGGGCCAGCAAGTCAATGCGGGCGATATCATCGTTGCCGATGACGATGGCGTCGTCGTCGTCGCCCATGCCCGCGCCGAAGAGGTCGCGGACAAGGCCGAGGCGCGGCTGGCCTCGGAAGAGGCGCGCCGCAGCCGTCTGGCGGCGGGCGAGTTGGGGCTGGATATCTACGATATGCGCCCGCGACTGGCCGAGAAAGGGCTGAAATATGTCTGATGAGGGCGGCATTCCCTGCCTGTGGATGCGCGGCGGCACATCCAAGGCCGCCGTCTTTCTGGCCTCTGATCTGCCCTCGGATGACATGGCACGCGACAAGTTGCTGCTGCGCATCATGGGCAGCCCGGATCCGCGCCAGATTGACGGGATCGGGGGTGGCGATCCGCTATGTTCCAAGGTCGCGATCCTGTCGCCGCCCTCGCGCGCGGATGCAGATGTGGATTACCTGTTCCTGCAGGTCTCTGTTGACCAGCCCCGAGTCACTGCCGCGCAGCCTTGCGGCAATATCCTTGCCGCTGTCGGCCCGGCCGCGATCGAGCGCGGATTGGTTGCCGCGGAAGACAGGGAAACCACCTTGCGCATCCATATGTGCAATACCGGCGAAATCGCGCAAGCCACTGTGCAAACACCGGACGGGCGCGTGCGCTATGACGGCCGCGCAGAGATTGACGGCGTGCCAGCATCCCATGCGCCGGTCCAACTGCTGTTCAACAACATCGCAGGGGCCGTTTGTGGCGCCATGCTGCCCACGGGCCAGCCCTTGGATGAAATTAACGGCGTGGCCTGCACATTGATCGATCATGGCATGCCCGTTGTTCTGCTGCGCGCGGCCGATCTGGGGCTGAGCGGGCAGGAAAGCCCCGACGCCCTTGAGGCGATGGACAGCATCAAGGCGCAGATCGAATCCATCCGCCTGCAAGCCGGGCCACTGATGGGGCTGGGCGATGTGCGCGACAAAAGCATCCCGAAGATGGCCCTACTGGCCCCGCCCGCTGGTGACGGGATCATTGCAACACGGTTTTTCATCCCGCACCGGGTGCATAAGGGCATCGGCGTTCTTGCCGCGGTCAGCGTGGCGGCAGGCTGTGTGACACCGGGCAGCATTGCCCAGCCGCTGGCCGCGCTGCCGCAAGGTAGCAGCTTCCAGATCGAACATCCGACCGGGATGACAGAGGTTTTTCTGGAACGCGAAGGCGCTCGGATACGCGCTGCCGGTCTCCTGCGCACCGCCCGCAAGCTGATGGACGGTCAGCTATTCCCCGGCCCTGACCGCACGGGCTGATCCAGTGGAAAATTATTCTGCGCGGATAGGCTTGCGCAGATCGGCCAGTTTATAAACTATGCGTCTGGAATAATCAGTTAACTACAGGGCATATGATGGATCCGCGCCTGCGACTGCGTCACTTGCGCTGCTTTCTGGAAACCGCGCGTCTGGGCGGTCTTTCGGCAGCGGCAGAGGAACTTTCCATCTCGCAACCCGCCGCGTCAAAAACCCTGCGCGAGTTGGAAGAGATACTGGATGTCGCGCTGTTTGACCGCAGCACAAGGCGGCTTGTGCTTTCACCTGCCGGACGCGTGTTTCAGCAACATGCCGGCTCGGCGATGCGCGCATTGGAAACTGCGCAAGAGGCGGTGCGCGATGCGCCCGAACGGATCACCCGGCTGAATCTCGGGGTATTGCCAACAGTGGCGACGGATCTGCTGCCGCGCGCGGCGCTGAGGTATAACGAAGAGATTCCGCATTGCATATTGCAGTTGACCACTGGTCCGAATTGGTTGCTGCTGTCGCAGCTGCGCGAAGGATCGCTTGATCTGATGGTCGGGCGCATGCCGGATGCCGAGCAGATGAACGGCCTGACCTTTCGCCAACTTTACGCAGAGCGCGTGGTTATGGTCGTGCGCCCGGGTCATCCGCTTCTGGCTGTGTCAAACCTGCCGGCGGCGCTTGCGAAATACAAGCTGATGCTGCCACCCGCGGGCGCTCTGATTGCCCCTGCGGTGCGTGGCTGGTTGGTCAGTGTGGGGTTGTCGCATCTGGATCCGACCTTTGAGACTGTTTCATTGGCATTCGGGCGCAAGCTTGTGATGAACTCGGACATTGTCTGGTTCATCTCGAAAGGGGTGGTCGCCGATGAACTTGCGGCGGGCAGCCTGACAACCCTTGACCCGGAGAGCGACTTGCCCACCGGGCCCGTGGGGATTTGCCAGCGCGCCAATTCCGAAATGACCCAGGAATCAGCAGCTTTCGTGAAACTGCTGCTGGCGATGTGCGACACGCTGGAAGATGGACGCCCCATCCCCGCCTGACGACGTCGGCAGCAAATGCCCGCCTGCGGCCCGGACAGAACAGGGCCGGATTCGCGGGAAAGCAGCGCAAGGAGAAACGATCATGCATGTTCTGTCCCGGCCTTACGGCGCGTTGCATCTGCGCGTGGATGGTCCGCAAGACGCCCCCGCTTTGCTGCTGTGCAATTCGCTAGGCACTGATCTGCGGCTTTGGGATGCGCTGATGCCCAATCTTTCAGGCTGGCGGGTGATCCGCTATGACAAGCAGGGGCATGGCCTGTCGGATCTGGGCGATGGCACCGACATCGCCAATCATGCCGCTGATGCGGCTGCAATCCTTGACGAACTGAACTGCCGCGCCACAGTGATCGGCTGCTCGATCGGCGGGTTGATTGCACAGCGGCTGGCCACCGACCGCCCAGACCTGGTCCGCGCGCTGGTTCTGTCCAACAGTGCGGCGAAGCTTGGTACTTCTGATGGCTGGAAGGAGCGCATTGCCGCTGTGCAGGCGGGTGGCACCCGTGCCATTGCCGATGCCGTCATGGAACGCTGGTTTGCGCCGAGCTTCCGTGCAAAGCCCGAACTGGCACTGTGGCGCAACATGCTGGCGCGCACCCCGCACGATGGCTATATTGCCGCCTGCCATGCGCTGGCGGGTGCGGATCAGACATCCGCAACCGCGCGCCTGCGCCTGCCCTGTCTGGTCATCGCCGGGTCAGAAGATGGTGCTTCGCCGCCTGACATCGTGCGCGCCACAGCCGATCTGATCGAAGGCGCGGAGTTTCAGCTGATCGACGGCGCCGGGCATCTGCCTTGTGTCGAGACACCATCTGAAATGGCGGGCCTGTTGTTGCCCTTCCTGCAAAACCATGCGCGGTAACGCGCGGCTCAGGCGATCTCTGGCACCGGCTGTTCGCGCAAGGTGGCAAAATGCAGGCTGCTGCGAATGGTATGCACGGCCAGATTGCGCGCATCTGCCCCCAGCCCTTGCAGACGCGCATTGCCCGTGCATTCGGTGCTGACACGCTGCCAGAAGGCCAGTTCCGCCAGCGCGATGCTGGCCTGCATCAGCAGATCGGCCAGATCGGCAGGGGTTCTGCGCACATGGTCGCAAAGCGCGTCCCAATCCTCCAGCGCCTGCGCAACAGGTGATTGCGGATATGTCTTCGCGACCTGCCCGATATACTCCGCAAAAGCACGCGCCTGCGCGCCCCCGGCATGGGACAACCCGCGCGTGGCAAGGGTTAACGCCTGAATACCGTTCGCGCCTTCATAGATCGCGCAGATCCGCGCATCCCGATACGCCTGTTCCAGCCGGTATTCATGCAGATAGCCATAACCGCCCAGCACCTGCATGGCGGTTTCCGTCACCCGAATGCCCGCATTCGACCCGGCGACCTTTGCCATCGGTGTCAGAAACTCGGCCAGGGCCACGTCGCCGGTTTCCAGCGCGACCAGCGCCGTATGGGCCAGCGCGCGCGCGGCAAGCGTCTGGCGGTCCATCCCGGCAAGCATGCGCGCCACATCGGGGTGCTGCGCCAGCACCGCCGGGCTGCCATCCGGCCTGCGTCCCTGCTTGCGCCCTGCAGCATAGTCGCGCGCGATGGCATGAGCCTTCGCGGCATGGGCCACGCCTTGCAACGCCACATCCAGCCGGGCATGGTTCATCAGCAGGAACATTGCCGCCAGCCCTTGCCCCGGCGCACCGATCAGCTCGGCTTCGGCATCGTCAAACATCATGTGGCAGGTGGGCGAGCCATGCAGCCCCATTTTGTCTTCGATCCGCGCCACAGTGATCTTGTTGCGCTGGCCATCACCCAAAATTGCAGGGCAGGCAAAGAGGCTCAGCCCCCTTGTGCCCTCTGGCCCGGTACGCGCCAGCACCAGATGCAGGATATTCTCGCTGGCATTCTGATCCCCGCCAGAGATGAAGATCTTCTCGCCGTTAATTCGCCAGCCCTGCGCCCCCCTGGCCGCGCGGCTGCGGATGCGCGACAGGTCCGAACCAGCCTCTGGTTCGGTCAAGCACATGGTCGCCAGCCATGCGCCCGAGGCCAGTTGTGGGATAAAGCGCGCTTGTTGGTCTGGTGTTGCGACATGGCGCAGCAGCCGGATCGCGCCCGGCACAAGCCCCACAACCATCTGAAGTGCGTGGCAGGCGCCGGAGAACACCTCTGATACCAGCGCCTGAACCGCCGGTCCCTGGGCCTGCCCGCCAAACTCTTCCGGGGCGCTCAGCCCCTGCCAGCCAGCCTCTGCCAGTTCACGATAGGCTTCGGCAAATCCGTCGGGCAGATAGACACGCCCATCCACCAGACGGCAGCCTTGCAAATCCCCCGGCCCGTCCAGCGGGACCAGACGTGCAGCGGCGAAATGGGCGAAATGCGTGGCCACATCTCGCGCAAGCGCGCCATCCCAGCCCGGAATGCGCGCCGCGCCCGCGAATTCGAGGCTCCAATAGCTGTCCTCCAGCGCCTGCATGGCCTAGCTTAACCCCAGCAGCCGCGCCGCATTCTCTTTCAAGATAAGCGGGCGAACCTCATCACGGATTTTCAGATCTGCGAAATCGGCCAGCCACCGGTCAGGAGTGATCGCAGGCCAGTCCGACCCGAAAAGCATCTTCTTCTTCAGGATCGTATTGGCGTAGTGCACGAAAATCTGCGGGAAATATTTGGGCGACCAACCCGACATATCGACATAGACATTCGGCTTGTGCTGCGCCACGGCCAAGCCTTCCTCTGTCCAGGGGAAAGAGGGATGGGCAAGAATGATCGGTGTGTCAGGAAAATCCACCGCGACATCATCGATATGCATCGGGTTGGAGTATTTCAGGCGCATTCCCATGCCGCCGCGCATACCCGACCCCACACCGGTTTGGCCGGTATGGAAGATCATGATCGCGCCTTCCTCGGCAATGGTTTCATAGAGCGGATAAGCCATGCGGTCATTGGGGAAGAACCCCTGCATGGTGGGGTGAAACTTGAAGCCCCGCACGCCGAAATCACGCACCAGCCGCCGCGCCTCGCGCGCGCCAAGCTTGCCTTTGGCGGGGTCGATCGATGCGAAGGGGATCAGAATATCCGAGTTGTCAGCGCAGATCCGCGCGATTTCTTCGTTGGTGTGCCGATAGAAACCGGTTTCACGCTCTGCATCGACCCCGAAGATCACCGCCGCGATCTTGCGTTCGCGGTAATAGGCGGCGGTCTGTTCGACAGTGGGCAGCATGCCATCTGCCCCGGCCGGATTGCGGAAATAGGCGGCCATGCCCTTCTGAAAATCCAGATAGCCGTCATCACGATGGCAATTGCACGGCTCCTCGGCATGGGTGTGAATATCGATAGCGACGATTTCATCAAGATTGATGCTCATGGCATTTCCTTTCACGATTCGTCGGGCGCCTTGAGCCGCGCTGCGCGCTTTTCCAGAAAATCGCGCAGGCGTTGCTTGGCTTCGGGGGTTTCCGAGGTCAGCGCCGACATGATCGATTCCGTGAATAACCCATCCTCGACCGACATTTCCGCGATGCGCGGCAAAGCGTTCAGGATGGCGTAATTGGACAGCGGCGCATTGCTGGCAGCGGCTTCTGCCAGTTCAATCGCGCGCGCCAGCGCTTGCCCCCTGGGCACGACATAGGACACACCGCCCCAGATTTCCATTTGCGCGGGTGAAACTGTCCGCCCGGTCAGCATCATGTCACCCATGCGCGCGGCCCCGATCAGCCGCGCAATACGTACCGATCCGCCGCCGCCGACAAAAATGCCGCGCTGGCCTTCGGGCAGCCCGAAAAAGGCGGTTTCGTCTGCCACGCGCAGATGTGTCGCTGCCGCCAGTTCAAAGCCGCCGCCAACAACGGCCCCATGCAGCGCCGAGATGAAGGGGATCGGCCCGCGCGCGAATGCAGTGAAGATCTCATGCCAGCGCCGCGAGCCCTGAATGGCGTCAAACAGAGGCTTTTCCTTATGCTCTGCCAGATCCAGCCCGGCGCAGAAATGATCGCCCTCACCATAGATGACGGCGGCGCGCGCTTCGCTCTGGGCGCGCTCGGCAGCCGCGCGCAGCGCGTCAACCACAAGGTCGGATATGGCATTTCTCTTGGAGGGGCGATTCAGGCCGATGACAGCAACCTCGCCTTGCAAGCGATAGCTGACCAGCGTTTCGACAGACCCGTCCATGCAAACCTCCCCCACATGCTTCAGCTTCACTATACAGATATTGTTACATTAGTAAACAGTATTGTGATAATACAATTTTACTGCTAAGCTATCCGGCAGGAGGGGCTATCAGGAGGGCCGGAGGAACATGGTAAAGGCACATCCTGCGCTGCTGGTGGAGGAATCGGATATCGAATGCCTGCTGGGCTACAATCTGAAGCGCGCCTACATGATCGTGCGCGACGATTACCGCAAACAGGTCGAGCAATCCGTTCTGTCACCGCGCGCTTTTTCCGTGCTGACCCTGATCGTCGAAAGCAGCGGGCTGACCCAGAGCGCGGTTGCGCGCCAGCTTGGGATTGAACGCTCGGGGCTGGTGGCAATCATCGATGATCTGGAAGCGCGCGGACTGGCTGAACGCAGGGCAGTTCCCGGCGACCGTCGTGCTCAGGCGCTTATGGCAACAGAGGCAGGGCATGACCTTCACGCCCAGATCCTTGCGCGCGTTCACGCGCATGAACGCGCATTGTTGGCGTCGCTTGATCCGGCAGAGCAGGCACAACTACTGACATTGCTGCGCAAGTTTCGCTCAGCGCATGAAAGGGATGAGGCACAATGATCTTCAATGGCGGTATTGCCGTGGTGACGGGCGGCGCATCCGGGCTGGGCGCGGCCGCTGCGCGCGCGCTGGCAGCATCTGGAATGCGCCCGGTCGTTTTCGACCTGAATGAAGGGGAAGGGGAAAAGCTTGCCTCGGAACTGAATGGGCTGTTTTGCAAGGTCGATGTCGCTGACCCGGACAGCGTGGCCAATGGGTTCGCGGAGGCAGGCAGCGCGGGAACGCTGCGCGTGCTTGTCAATTGCGCGGGCATCGGGCCTGCGGCAAAGACAGTATCGCGCGGTGTGGCGCATGACCCGGGAATGTTCATGCGCGCGCTGTCGGTCAATCTGGGCGGCACGTTCAATTGCGCCTCGCAGGCGGCCGCGATCATGACCGCGCAAGACCCCATTGGCGCTGATCAGGCGCGGGGTGTCATCGTCAACACGGCCTCTGTCGCGGCCTTTGATGGTCAGATCGGTCAGGTGGCCTATGCTGCCTCGAAGGGGGGGATTGTGGGCATGACCCTGCCGATGGCACGCGATCTGGCGGATAAGGGCATCCGCGTCTGCACCATAGCGCCCGGCCTGTTCTTGACCCCCTTGCTGCATAGCCTGCCACCCGAGGCACAGGAGTCGCTGGGCAAGCAGGTGCCCTACCCGTCGCGGCTGGGTGATCCGGCAGAATTTGCGACCCTCGCCCTGCATATCGTGACCAATCCGATGCTGAATGGCGAAGTCATCCGGCTGGATGGTGCAATTCGCATGGCCCCAAGGTGACAGACATGCCCCAAAGCAAAGACACGCGCTTCTGGCAGCCGCAATTCGAGATTACCCGGCGCGAGGATGGCAGCATCCTCATGCGCCAGCCCGGCCCGGTGCCGGATCATGTGCCGGTCGTGGCCGATTACCTTGATCACTGGGCCGACAAGACGCCCGAGGCAATATGGATCGCGCGGCGCGACAATGGTGGTGAGTGGCGGCGCATCAGCTATGCCAAGGCCCGCGACACCGCGCAACGGCTGGGCGCGGCCTTGCTGGCGCGCGGTCTTGGGCCGGAGCGTCCCTTGCTAATTCTGTCGGAGAACAGCCTTGAACATGCCCTGCTGGCGATGGGCTGCATCTATGTCGGCATCCCCTTTGCTGCGGTCTCGCCGGCATATTCGCTGGTATCGAAAGATCATGGCAAGCTGCGCGGCATCGCAGACCTGTTGCGCCCCGGTGCGGTATTTACCGATGATGCGCAGGCTTTCGCGCCCTCGCTGGGTGCGATTGCGCGGCCTGATCAGACTGTCATCAGCCTTGGCGACGGCGCGGATGACTATGATGCCCTGCTGGGCGCTGACCCTGCAGCCGCGCTGGCCGCGCGCAGGGGCCTGCATGCAGATGGCGTTGTGAAATACCTGTTCACATCCGGCTCTACCGGCAATCCGAAGGCCGTGATCAACACCAATCGCATGATGTGCGCCATGGGCGCGATGATCAGTGATTGCTACCGCTTCCTACAAGACGAACCGCCTGTCGTGCTGGACTGGGCGCCGTGGAACCACACTGCTGCGGGCAACAAGCTATTCATGCTCGTTCTTCATCACGGCGGAAGCTACTTTATTGATGATGGGCGCCCGGTTCCGGGCAAGTTCGACGAAACACTTCGCAATCTGCGCGAAATCTCCTGCAACTGGTATTTCAACGTCCCGATCGGTTTTGACATGCTGGCAGAGGCGCTGGAAAAGGACCGCGCGCTGGCGGAAACCTTCTTCTCGCGGCTGGGGATGCTGTTTTACGCGGGCGCGGGCATGGCGCAGCACACCTGGGACCGGCTGAGCGCAATTGGGCGCGACATCACCGGGCGCGAGGTTCTGCTGGCCACCGGGCTTGGTGCGACCGAGACCGCGCCTTTCGCACTGGCCTGTACCGAGATCCAGAAACGGGCAGGCAATATCGGCGTGCCCGCGCGCGGGCTGACATTGAAGCTTGTGCCAATAGGCAACAAGCTGGAGGCCCGCCTGAAAGGCCCGACCATCATGCCCGGTTATCTGGGCGACCCAGATAAAACGGCAGAGGTCTTTGATGAAGAGGGATTCTATTGCCTTGGTGACGCGCTGCGCCCTGCAGACCCTGACGATCTGACCCGCGGCTTTTTCTTCGACGGGCGCGTGGCCGAGAACTTCAAGCTTTCAACGGGCACATGGGTCGCTGTCGGGGCGGTGCGCGTCGCCCTTGTCGATGCGATGGGCGGGTTGCTTCGGGATGCCGTCATTGTGGGCGAAAACCAACCCGAACTGGGCGCGTTGCTTCTGCTTTCAGACCATGCAAAGGCATTGGACGAGGCAGAGCTTGGCGCCGCGCTGGAAACCGCGCTGACAAAGGCTGCGAAGGCTGCCACAGGGTCGGCCAGCCGCGTCACGCGCGCGACCATCTTGCCCACCGCCCCAAGTTTCGATCGCGGCGAGATCACCGAGAAAGGCAGCCTTAATCAAAGGGCATTGCGGATGAATTATGCGCATCTGGCAGCAGAGCTTTACGCAGAGCCCCCCGGCCAGCATGTCCTGCGGGCGAAACGGGAAAATGCATAGTTAGTTTGATACGAAATTGTTTGATATGAAACAGTTTGTAATGTAATTTTTGCAAAAGAAACGAAGGGCATGGATCAGGTGATGCAGGGTATCAACGAACAAGAGTTGGAAGCTCCAGGCAGAACTGAGCTTGCTGCCGAGCGCGTGATCTATGGCGAGTTGCGCCACAATACGGGCTTTCTGCTGCGCATGGCTTGGCTACAAGTATCTGAAAAGCTGGATGAAAACAGCCTAAGCGTATCACTCAGCGCAGCCGAGTACACGATTCTGCAGATGATCGCGCAATGCCCGGGCGTCCGGCAGGGCCATCTTGCGCAGGCACTTTACATCAAGCCCGCCGCCATGACTCGGATCATCCGGGCTTTCGAAGAACGCGCCCTTGTTCTTCGTGAAATCCCGGTCGGGGACCGGCGCACAGTGCGGCTGTCAATCCGCCCGGCGGGCCGCAAGGCGCTTGAACAGGCGCGCCCACTATTCGGCGGTATGGCCGAACATGAGCGCGGCGCACTGAACGTCGAAGAACAAAGACAATTGAACCAGCTCTTACGCCGCTTTTGCGGGCTTGAGCGGTCGGAGGCACAGGCTCCCTGACGGAGCAGTGTGAAACGGAAGGCACATCACGGTCAATATCGGGAGGAAAAGACCATAAACTGTCAAAATCACTTATGCTGGGCGCTGTCGCTGCTGTGAGCATGTCTTCAGCGGCGATTGCGCAGGATCTGCGCGGTGCGGGCGGCGCATCGCCAGCACATCCATCGACCTATATGTATGAACGCTTTGGCGAGTATCTGGCCGAAGAAAGCGGCGGCGCCATGAGCCTGACCAAGATCGGTCCGGAAGTTGTGTCACTCTTGCAGGTGCCGGATGCGCTGGAATCTGAACTGATCGCGGTCGGCAACCTGCTTCCGCTGTTCTTCCCTGCGGACTTCCCGCGCACCAATGTTGCCGGGGATATGGCGCTGATGGGGCGTGATTCGCATGCAATGGCGCTGGGAATGACCGAATATGCGATCAATTGCGAACCCTGCCAGGCCGAATTCGCCAATAAGGGCATGGTGTTTCTTGGCGCCGGTGCGTCGGATGTCTATCTGTTGATCACCACAAGCCCGGTGCGCACGGCAGATGACCTTCAGGGGCTACGTCTGCGTTCGGGCGGGGCACCCTTCTCTCGCTGGGCTGAAAACTTCGGTGCGACACCTGTCAGCATTGCCGTTGGTGAACAGTTCGAAGGCATGAATCAGGGCACGATTGACGGCACGATGTCATCCATCGTTGACATGCTGTCATTCCGTCTGGTCGATGTCGCGCGCTATGTGACCGAAATCCCGCTGGGCACCTATCACGTCACGTCGAATTTCACGTTCAACCAATCGACATGGGCCGGGCTGAGCGAGGAACAGCGCGCAACTGTGGTCCGGGCTGCAAACCGCGCCAACCCGACGCTGACCGACCGCTGGGGCTTCCAGCTTCCTGAAGCGGCGCGCAATGCCGTGGCAGAAGCCGGGCTCGAGGTCATCACCCCGGATGACTCGTTGCTTGAAGCGTCCAACGATTTTTCCGCCTCCGATACGGAATCCCGCGTTGCCGCAGATTCGCTGGCCGGTGAATTCGCGGCACTGGTCGAGAAATGGACCGCAATCGTGGCAGAGATCGGTGATGATCCTGCGGCACTGTCCGAGCGTGCCTATGAAGAAATCTGGGCCAATGTCGACCTGACAAGCTACGGGCTGTAAGAACTGTCTGAAAGCCTCGCCTCTGGCCAATATGGCCAGAGGCTTCCGACAGGGTGAGGTCATGTCCTATATCATCCGCTTCTCTGCCGGCATGTGCCGATTGCTGTCACTGATTGGTGGCGCAGCCGTGGTACTGATGATGCTGCATGTCACACTTGATGTGGTCATGCTCAACCTGTTCCGCATTTCCATGAATACCACGCCTGAAATCGTTGCGCGCTATTACATGGTTGCCGTGGCCTTTCTGCCCCTTGGCTGGCTGACGATGCGGGGGCAGATGATCTCTGTCGAACTGCTGGATTTCGTACTGCCGAAATGGCTGCTGCGCAGCTCTGACGTCGTTATCGCGCTGACCGGGGCGGCGGTTTACGGGTTGCTGACCTATGCCACATGGCTTCGCGCCCTGCGTGAAATGCGCTCGCGCTCGTATGTGGAACTGGTCAGTGTTCAGCTGCCGGTCTGGCAATCGCATTTCCTTGTGCCTGCCGGTTTTGCGCTGGCGGCGCTGGCCTGCGCGCTGCTGGCGCTGGCCTTTGTGACCCCAAACGGGCGCGCGCAATTCGAACGCATCCTTGAAAGTAACCGGGAATGAGCATTGAGGTCGGCCTTTGGGGCGTTGCCATTCTGATGGGGCTGCTGGCGCTGCGCCTGCCTGTAGCGTTGGCCCTGATCATCGTATCCTTCGGCGGGATCTGGGCAATGCTGGGCTGGAACCCGGCAATGGGGATCCTGTCGAACACCCCCTATTCCTTTGCCGCGCGCTGGACGATGAGCGCAGTGCCCATGTTCCTGCTGATGGGGTTCGTGGCTTTTCACACCGGCCTGACCGGGGGGCTTTTCGACGCCGCCAAGGCGCTGCTTGCACGCCTGCCCGGCGGGCTTGCGATATCATCTGTCTTTGCCTGCTCTGGCTTTGCCGCAGTGTCGGGATCGTCGCTGGCAAATTCTGCCGCGATGGGCCGGATCGCCATTCCCGAAATGATCAAGGCGGGTTACAAGCCCTCGGTCGCAGCCGGTTGCATTGCTGCGGGCGGCACCATCGGGGCACTTATCCCGCCCTCGATCCTGATGATCATCTATGGCGTGATTGCAGAAACCTCTATCACGCAGGTATTCCTTGGCGGGATCAGCATCGGCCTGCTGACAGCGTTTTCCTATTGTGTGGTGATCCTGTGCATTGCCTGGATGCGCCCTGACATCATCCCGCCCACCGGGACGCAGGAAACACCCGAACTCTGGACCGCCCTGAAACAGATTGCCCCGATCATACTGCTGGTGATTCTGGTCTTTGGCGGGCTGTTTTCAGGCTTCTTTACCGCGACTCAGGCGGGCGCAGTCGGCGCTTTCGGCACAGTCGTGATTGCCGCCGCGATGGGTCGGCTGACGCGAGAGGTGATCCGCCGCTCGCTGACCGAAACGGTGATCACCACCAGTTCGCTGCTGATCATCGGCATCGGGGCAACCATGTTCACCCGCTTTCTGGGTGTGTCCGGGGTCTCTAACCTGATCTCCTCTTTCGTCAGCGACACAGGCCTGAGCGTGATGGCCGTGCTCATCATCATCATCTGCATCTATCTTGTGCTGGGGACCTTCATGGAGCCCTTCGGCGCGATGCTGGTGACCTTGCCGATCTTCCTGCCGCTGATCGGGGCCGAGGGGCTGAGCCTCGTGTGGTTCGGGGTTCTGGTCGTCAAACTGCTGGAGGTGGGCATGATCACGCCCCCGGTGGGGATGAATGTTTTTGTCATCAAGAATGTTGCCAGCCGCTATGTGATGGTGACGGATGTATTCCGCAGCGTGCTGCCTTTCATTCTGGCCGATCTTCTGGTTATTGCCCTCATCGTGGCTGTGCCCTCGCTGGTGCTGTTCCTGCCGGATCTGGTCGCCAGCCGACAGTAGAACCGCAACACGGCTTGCCTGAGCGCCGCGTTCCGTTTCAGGCGGATCCGTCGGGAACCGCGTGTCAGAATGCAGCGCTGCGGCGATCCCCGCGGCTCTGTTGGCTCAAAGGGCAAGATCGGCAGGACCGGGCCGAACTGTTCCACGCGCGCCAGTGATCAAGCTTCTTGGAACACTGCATCCTCTCATACTCGCGACAGGATCACACCAGACAATTGTGGGAAAGTGCACCTAGATTTCGGCATGATAGACCAGCGCACTGGTCTTGACCCATGATTGACGCAGCTCGATCGGACCGCCAGTATAATCAAGGGCAAGGCGTCGGATCTCCAACAGAGGTGCGCCGGGGGTTGTGCCCAGTTCGCGCGCACAGCCAGCTTCGGCGGCGACGGCGCGCAGATGCTCCTGCGCGCGATGGACCGTTGCGCCGAACTCTGATTGATAAAGTTGATAGAGCGTATTCGGGAGGATTTCGGGCGTCGTCTCGAGCGAAGCGAAGCGCTCTGCATCCAGCAGGATATGCTCATAGAGGATCGGCTCTCCGTCGCCTTCGCGCACACGGATAATCCGTATCACATCGGCATTCGCCGCGAGCCCCAGCGCCCTGGCGTCTTCGGCGTTCGCGCGCAAACGCTCTCGGCCCAGCACGCGGCTCTCCGGGCGCATCGTGGTTCCATCCGCCCGCCGCAGATTGAAGAAGCGAAACAGCACGGCATCGCTGTCATGGCTGGCGACGACCGTGCCCTTGCCCTGTCTGCGCTGCACCACACCCTCGCTGGCGAGATCCAGCAGCGCCTTGCGCAGCGTGCCGACGGCCACGCCATACTCTTCGGCCAGGCGCGTTTCCGGCGGCAGGTAGGTTCCGGGCGACCATTCACCGGACTCGATCCGTGCGATGATCAGATCGCGCAACTGGCGATGCAGCGGTTGGGCAATCGGGCGCAAGGTCATGCGGGACTCCGTCACAGAGGGGAGTTGACATTTCTATAATATACAAACTATATAGTTTTACAAGAGTCGCAGAGGCGTTTCACATGGCCAATATCACGATCAGCCCCAAAGATGCCGAAGATCTCGCGCTCGCGGCTTTTGCCGCCGCCGGGTTGTCGGAAGCGCGGGCACGCCCCGCCGCGCGTGCGCTGGTGCAGGCCGAACAGGACGGGTTGCCGTCGCATGGCCTGGCGCGGGTGCCGTTCTATGCGGCACAACTTCGCAGCGGCAAGGTCGTCGCCGGGGCCGAGCCAAGGCTTGTCCGCAATGGTGCGGTGATCCGCGTGGATGCCGGTTTCGGGCTGGCCTTCGCCGCCATCGAGGCGGGGGCAGAGGCCGCCCGCGAGACCGCGCGCGACCTGGGCGTGGCCGTGGTCAGCATCACGCATTCGCATCACTTCGGCGTCGCCGGACATGCGGTCGAACCCTTTGCACGCGAAGGTCTGATTGCGCTCGCGCTCTCGAATTCACCGGCAGCGATGGCCCCCTGGGGCGGGAACCGCGCGCTCTATGGCACCAATCCGATTGCCTTTGCCTGCCCGCGCGCCACGGGCGCACCGCTGCTGATTGACCTGTCACTCAGCCATGTCGCGCGCGGCAAGGTCATGCTGGCGCAGAAATCGGGCCAGCCCATCCCCGAAGGCTGGGCGCTGGATGCGCAAGGCGCGCCAACCACCGACGCTGATGCCGCGATGGCCGGAACCATGGTGCCCTCGGGCGGGGCAAAAGGTGCGGCCCTCGCGCTGATGGTCGAATTGCTGACCGCCGGACTCGCCGGGGCGAATTTTGCCTTTCAGGCCAGCTCGCTCTTTGACGACAAAGGGCCGCCACCGGATCTGGCGCATTTCATCCTGGCGCTCGACCCGGCGCGCTTCGCGCCCGGCTTCACAGACCGCGCCGAGGCGATGTTCGCCGCCATCGAGGCACAGGACGGTGCCCGTCTGCCCGGCGCGCGCCGCTTTGCCGAGCGCGGCGAGATGATCCGGATTTCACAACAACTTCACGACACGCTCACGAGCCTTGCTCAAGGCAAGCCGGGCTAATTCAAAGGGGGATCAACATGACTGCAAACACGCATCCGCAACTGCTTGTCCATGACAAGGCCGACAATGTCGGTGTCGTCGTGGTGGAAGGGCTGAGTGCAGGCACCGACATGCTCTGTGTCTGCACCGAAGACAATTCCGATTTCCGCCTGACCGCCAAGGCCGATATTCCCATCGGCCACAAGGTCGCACTGAAAGACCTGAAGGCGGGCGACACGGTCATCAAATATGGCGAGGATATCGGCAAGATGGTGGGTCCGGCCGAGACCGGCGGCCATGTCCACACCCATAATCTGAAAACCAAACGCTGGTAAGGAGCACAAGCAATGGCATTCGATTTCACGGAAACGACCGTCAAGGCATGGCGCCGCGAGAATGGCCGCGTCGGTGTGCGCAACCATGTGCTGATCCTGCCAGTGGACGATATCTCCAACGCCGCCTGCGAGGCAGTGGCCAATAACGTCAAGGGCACGATGGCGATCCCGCATGCCTATGGGAGGCTGCAATTCGGCGAGGATCTCGACCTGCATTTCCGCACCATCATCGGCACGGGGGCGAACCCGAATGTCGCCGCTGTCGTGGTGATCGGGATCGAGCCGGAATGGACCAAGATCATCGTTGACGGTATTGCCGCCACCGGCAAGCCGGTCGAGGGGTTCTGGATCGAGCAGAACGGCGATTTCGAGACGATCCGTCGCGCAAGCTGGAAAGCCAAGGAATTCGTCCACTGGGCGACCGAATTGCAGAAAGAGGACTGCCCGCTCACCGATCTCTGGGTCTCGACCAAATGCGGTGAGAGCGACACGACGACGGGCCTCTCCTCCTGCCCGACCGTCGGCAACATGTATGACAAGCTCCTGCCGCACGGGCTTTATGGTGTGTTCGGCGAGACTTCGGAGATCACCGGGGCCGAGCATATCTGCGAGAAGCGCGCCGCAAACCCCGAAGCAGCCGCCAAGTTCCGCAAGACTTGGCAGGCCTATACCGATGACGTGATCGAGGCGCACAAGACTTCCGATCTCTCCGACAGCCAGCCCACCAAGGGCAACATTCTGGGCGGCCTGACCACGATCGAGGAAAAGGCACTGGGCAATCTGGAGAAGATCGGGCGGACATCGACCTATATCGATGTGCTTGAACCCGCCGAAGCCCCCGCCAAGGGGCGGGGACTGTATTACATGGACACCTCTTCGGCGGCTGCCGAATGCGTGACCCTGATGGCGGCTGCGGGCTATGTCATCCATACCTTCCCCACGGGCCAAGGCAATGTGGTCGGCAACCCGATCGTGCCGGTGATCAAGATTTCGGGCAATCCGCGCACGCTGCGGACAATGTCCGAGCATATCGATGTCGATGTGACCGGGGTGCTGCGCCGCGACATGACCATCGATCAGGCGGGCGATGCGCTGATCGAGATGATCAAACGCACGGCGAATGGCCGCTTCACCGCTGCCGAGGCGTTGGGGCATCGCGAGTTCTCGATGACCAAGCTTTACCGGTCGGCCTGATCCGAGTGCAGCAATGCAGCCAGTCGGGCGGGCCGCATGGCCCGCCCGCTCTTTTTCTGATGTCGCATGGTCGGGCATCTCGGAACCGCGCAGCAGTTTGGACAACATGCTTTAGGTTGAAGGCAGGGTCAGCAGAATGATCGAGCGCGCGCGCAACACGATTGCCCCATTGGCGCCGGGGCTGATGCTGGCTGCGACCATTGCGGCGGCGGCCGCCTTCCTTAGCGCGCATTACGGGGCCCCCGTGATGCTGTTTGCGCTGCTCATCGGCATGGCGTTCAACTTCCTGCATGAGGACGGCCCGTGTCGCGCGGGTATCGAATTCGCCGCGAAATTCGTGCTGCGGCTCGGGGTGGGGCTGCTTGGCATCCGCATCGCGCTTGACGATCTGGCACAGATCGGGCTGACCGGCGCGGGTGTGCTGCTGGCTCTGATCGGATTGACCATCGCCACCGGCTTCATCGCGGCACCCCTGTTCCGCCGCCAGTGGCGTTTCGCCCTGCTGACCGGGGGCGCGGTCGCAATTTGTGGGGCGTCGGCTGCTCTCGCCATAGCTGCGGTCATCCCCCATAACGACAAGACCGAGCGCAACACGCTGTTTACAGTCATCGCCGTCACGGCGCTGTCTACCATCGCCATGGTGCTTTACCCGCTGCTGTTCCAGATACTCGGATTTTCCGAATTGCAGCAGGGTTTCCTGATCGGGGCGACAATCCATGATGTCGCGCAAGTGGTGGGGGCCGGATTTTCCGTATCCGACAGGGCTGGCGAGATCGCGACCATCACCAAACTGTTTCGCGTCGCTACGCTGCCCGTGGTGCTGATCGCCGTGGTGCTGACCCTGCGCCTGACACAGGTTGGCAAGGGCGAAGGGCGCATCCCGCTGCTGCCGTGGTTCATGCTGCTGTTTCTGGCGCTGGTGGGGCTCGGCAGTATCGCGAACCTGCCTGGCCCGCTCGTGGCACAGGTCGACATGTTTTCGCGTGCCTGCCTGATCACGGCAATCGCCGCGCTCGGGGTCAAGACCTCGCTGCGTGCGCTGAGCGCGGTCGGGGGCGGGCATCTGGCCATTGTCGTGATCGAGACACTGGCGCTTCTGGCCTTTGCAACAGGGGCGCTGATCTTGCTGGACCTGCTCTGAGCACCAGTCGCGCTACGCCCGTTTCAAAAGGTATGTTGGCCAATCCCCCAAAGACCCGGCACAAACGGAGGCGCCGCTTTCCAGACCCTGCTCGTCAATGGCTTTCCCGTGTCACGGGGCGGGTGTCCTTGCCGACAAGGAAATCCAGATCGGCGCCGCGGTCGGCCTGCAGGACGTGATCGACATAGAGCTTCGCGTAGCCGCGCGTGTAATGCGGCGGGTCGGGAGTCCAGGCGGCGCGGCGGACCTCCAGTTCCGCCTCATTTACCAGCAGCGTCAACTCGCCCCGACTGGCCGAGAGGCGGATGCGGTCGCCGGTGCGCACCAGTGCCAGAGGGCCGCCCGCCTGCGCCTCGGGGGCGACATGCAGGACCACGGTGCCAAACGCTGTGCCAGACATGCGCGCATCCGAGACACGCACCATGTCGCGCACGCCCTGTGTTACCAGTTTCGCCGGGATCGGCATGTTGCCGACCTCAGGCATGCCGGGATATCCCTTTGGCCCACAACCCTTCAGCACCAGCACGGTCTCGGGCGTCACGGGCAGGTCGTCCCGGTCGATCTCGGCCTTGAGCTGCTCGATACTCTCGAAGACATAGGCGGGGCCCTCATGCTCCAGCAGCGCGTCAGTGGCTGCCGAGGGTTTCACGATGGCCCCGTCCGGGGCCAGATTGCCGCGCAGCACACGCAGACCGGCGGCGGGTTTGACGGGATTGGAGAGCGGGCGGATAACATCCTCGTTGAAGATCTCGGCCCCTTCGGCATAGGCAGAGATTTCGCCACCCAGAACGGTACGCGCCGGACGCAGATGGTCGCGCAGCTGCGCCAGCACGGCAGGCATCCCCCCAGCATAGGCGAAATCCTCCATCAGGTATTTCCCTGAGGGCATGCAATTGACCAGCAGCGGCACATCGCGGCCCAACTCGAAATCGGCAAGGCTCAGGTCCATGCCGACGCGCCCCGCGATCGCCAAGAGATGGACCACCGCATTGGTCGAGCCACCAACAGCCGCATTGGCAAGAACCGCGTTCTCGAACGCAGCGCGCGTCAGGATGTCGGAGGGTTTGAGGTCTTCCTCGACCATCTCGACAATCCTGCGACCGGTATGATGCGCAAGCGCGGTGCGGCGGGCATCGACCGCCGGAAGGGCTGCATTGGTCGGCAGCGCGAGGCCCATCGCCTCGACCAGCGAGGCCATGGTCGAGGCCGTCCCCATCGTCATGCACACACCCGCCGAGCGCGACATGCCCGACTCGGCCGCCATGAAGTCCTGCAACGTCATGTCACCCGCGCGCACGGCTTCCGAGAATTTCCACACATCCGTCCCAGAGCCGATATCCCGCCCGCGCCACTTGCCGTTGAGCATCGGGCCGGAACTGACGACAATCGTGGGCAGATCGACCGACCCCGCGCCCATGAGTTGCCCCGGCGTGGTCTTGTCGCAACCGCCCAAGAGCACCACGCCGTCAATCCCATAGGCGCGGATACACTCTTCCACGTCCATCGCCAGCAGGTTGCGGAACAGCATCGCCGTGGGCTTCATCTGCGTCTCGCCAAGGCTCGTCACCGGGAACTCGACCGGAAAGCCGCCCGCCTCCCAAACGCCGCGCTTCACGGCTTCAGCAAGCATACGCAACCCGGAGTTGCAGGGTGTGAGTTCTGACCATGTGTTGCAGATGCCAATGATCGGGCGGCCATCAAACGCATGGTCGGGAAAGCCCTGATTCTTCATCCAGGACCGGTGGATGAAACCGTCGCGGTCAAGCTTGCCATACCATGCAGCGGAGCGGCGGGGTTTCTTCATACTGGGCCTTTGGTCCGGGGGTTGCAGGGGGGTCGGGCGTTTTCGGCAAGATGAAGGCAAGCCCGTTTCAGCGCAACCGCATTCCGTAGCCGCGTCGAAGAAACCCTCCGTTTCGTAATAAGCCTAAACTGTCCCAACCACGCTGAAACCAGATACTTGTTCAAGATATGCCCGGGGAAATAATCGAGACGAAACTGGGCGGCGAGCGCACCGGAGCGCTCACTGCGCCGGTCCTTGCGGCCTGCTTGTCTTACGCGAAGCTGCTCAGCTCGAAACTGCGACTGACGATCTCGGATGAAAGACAGCATTGGCCAGCACGACACACGGACATGACCTGCGCGCAGGTGCTGGCCATCGCCCGGGAACTGGGCTAGGCTTTGGTTGAACACGTCTGAACTGGGATGAAGACCACGCGTGCGCCTTTGCCGGCGAGATACCGCCAGTCACAGAACCCTGCGGTTACATGGCCCGGCTTGTGGCGTAAATCGCTGTGCGTCGATGATGCGCTGGCGATTGGCATTGCAAGAGAATCTGACAAACCAGCTGTTTTTTCGGGTCATCAGGCTGCCTCGCACAGTATTTGCCCAAACCGCTCCGCCAATGCCGCAACGGCCCCTCCATACCAGTGCTCGCGCTGGCCGCTCATGCCTGTGGGGTCTTGCAGCAGCGGGCGCGTGTCGCATGAGGGTGCGTCCGTCCCGAAGGTGCCGAGCCATCCTTCCAGCGGTCCTGACGCGGCGGGATCCGGCCCCAGCGCATGACCATCCGCCCGAAGTATCTGTCACACCGCAGCCTCGCTGCTGCCGAACCCGTTGATCAAACATGTCAGTTCAGGAACAGCCATGACTGCAGATATTCACCCTGTCCTGCTTTGTGGTGGGTCCGGCACGCGGCTTTGGCCCCTGTCCCGCAAGAGCTATCCGAAACAGTTCGCCCGCGTCACGGGGTCCGAAAGCCTGTTTCAGGCTTCGGCCAAACGGCTTTCAGGGGACGGGTTTGCCGCGCCCATGGTCGTTTCCGGTGCCGATTTCCGCTTCATTGTCACCGAACAGCTTGCCGCAGCGGAACTTTCGCCCGCCGATATTCTGCTCGAACCTGCCGCGCGCAACACCGCCCCGGCGGTCTGTGTCGCCGCGCTGACGCTTGAGGCGCGCGCGCCCGGAGCGCTGATGCTGGTCGCACCTTCGGATCATGTCATCCCGGGCACAGAGCGGTTCCGGGCGTCAGTACAGGCCGCTGTTCCCGCAGCACAGGCGGGCAAACTGGTGACTTTCGGCATCCGCCCTGACCGCCCTGAAACCGGCTATGGCTGGCTGGAACTGGATCAGCCGCCAGCAAATGAAACCGTACCCGTTGCGCAGGCGTTGCGTGGCTTCGTTGAAAAACCTGACAGTGCAAGCGCCGAGCGGATGCTGGCCAGCGGCCACTTTCTATGGAACGCGGGTATCTTCCTGTTCACCACCAGTGCCATCCTGGCGGCATTCCGAACCCATGCGCCGGCGCTACTCGACGGCGCCGCCGCCGCTCTCGCAGCGGCTGAGCGCGACCTGGGTTTCACCCGTCTTGCCCCGGAAGCCTGGGCCGGGCTGGAAGACATCTCGATTGATTATGCCGTGATGGAAAAGGCAGAGAACCTCTACGTATTGCCCTATCGCGGACGCTGGTCGGATCTTGGCGGTTGGGAAGCCGTGTGGCGCGAAGAGGGACCAGATGCGCAGGGCATCGTGACAACTGGACCTGCGACCGCAATCGAGTGCCATGACAGCCTGCTGCGCGCTGAAAGTGCAGATCAGCAACTGGTGGGGATCGGCCTGGAGAACATCATTGCCGTGGCAATGCCAGATGCGGTTCTGGTCGCACATAAGGATCGGGCGCAAGATGTAAAGCTGGCGGTGCAACGGCTGAAGGCCGAAAACGTGGCGCAGGCCGAAACCCTGCCGCGGGATTATCGTCCATGGGGCTGGTATGAAAGCTTGGTGATCGGCCCCCGCTTTCAGGTCAAGCGCATCGTCGTCCACCCCGGCGCGGCGCTGTCTCTGCAAAGCCACCACCACCGTGCCGAACACTGGATCGTGGTGGAAGGCACCGCTCGCGTCACCATCGATGACGCGGTGCGGCTGGTCAGCGAGAACCAATCCGTGTTCATCCCGCTCGGAGCCGTGCACCGATTGGAAAATCCCGGCAAACTGCCACTGACATTGATCGAAGTTCAGACTGGTGCGTATCTGGGCGAGGATGACATCATTCGCTTCGATGATGTCTACGCGCGCGGGCAAGAGACGAAATGATGCGCTGCATGAGCAATCTCTCTCAGGCAAGGGAGTGACACCGCATTCCGCCACCGGTCGCAGGTGCCATCCAGTCGGGTGACATCAGCTTAGCGGACGGTATCTCCGGCGGTGACTTGCTTCATCTCTGTTTGCCGTGACGGCCACGCAAGCCAGAGGCGTCAAACCAGCCCGCCTTGCCGGTTCGCAGTGTTTCAGATGGTGGCTGGCCAAAGACCCGTTGATAGGACTGCGCAAAACGCCCGAGATGCGTGAACCCGCAATCATAGGCAATGCTCGCGACCGTTTCGCCCTGGCTGTCGAGTTGCAGCCTTGAATGTGCCAGATCGAGGCGTGCCCGGATGATGTATTGTTGAGGGGTGACCTGAAAGGCGGCCTGAAACCCTGTCTGAAGACTGCGCATGCCGCACCCCGCGGCGCGGATCAGCTCATGTATTCGGAAGGGCTCGGCGATGTTGTCATTGATGAACGCCCTCGCCCGGCGAATATGGCTCGCATGGGCGGTACGCGCGCAGGGGCTTTCCACAAGATGGGTAATCGAACTTGGCTGCGCCTGCACCAACCCCAGAGCCAACTCTTCTTCGATGGCCCGCTGAAACCGGTAGTTACTGTCACCGAAGGCGCGACAACGCTCGGCCGCCCGGACGCAGCGCGCGAGCGCCACCAGCCAGGACCGGATGCCCGGACGGGTCAGGTCCAGCATCGGGTCGAAGATGACAGGGGTTCGCAGGGCCATCCCCAGATAAGCCTCGGCAAGCGCG
>SKGU01000178.1 GCA_007117255.1 Natronohydrobacter sp.
AGGCGGCGCGCAACCCCAGCGCACCAGCACCCGCCAACGTATTGGCCACCGATCCGCCAGAGGCCTGCGCGCGGGTTTCCATCGCGGCATATAGCTCTTCGGCGCGGTCGCGCTCGATCAGTTGCATGATGGCCTTGTGAATATCCATCCGCTCCAGAAAGCGATCATCCACCGTGGTGATCACATCAACAATCGCGTTGCCGATCCCGGCAATCTGGTATGGTTTCATAGGGTCTTTTCCTCGAATTGGCACAGGTCGCGGATCAAGCAGGCATTGCACAAGGGCTTGCGTGCCTTGCAGGTATAGCGGCCATGCAGGATCAGCCAGTGATGGGCGTGAAGCTGGTATTCAGCGGGAATGTGGTCCTCGATGGCGCGTTCGACCGTATCCACGTCGCGACCCGGACAAATGCCCGTGCGGTTGCCAACGCGGAAAATATGTGTGTCCACCGCCTGCGCGGGCATACGCCACCACATATTCAGCACGACGTTTGCGGTCTTGCGCCCCACACCGGGCAGGGATTGCAGGGCTGCACGCGATGAGGGCACCTCGCCGCCATATTGTTCGACCAGAATGCGGCTCAGTTTGATGACGTTCTTGGCCTTGTTGCGAAACAGGCCGATGGTCTTGATGTGCTCGATTACGCCCTCTTCGCCAAGGGCCAGCATTTTCTCTGGCGTATCAGCCACCGCGAACAATCCGCGTGTGGCCTTGTTCACCCCCACATCAGTCGCCTGCGCCGAAAGCGCAACAGCCACGACAAGTGTATAGGCATTGACATGCTCCAACTCGCCCTCTGGTTCAGGGTTTGCCGCATGGAAACGACGGAATATCTCGCGGATTGTTGCATAATCGAGTTGCTTGGCCATTGTTTGCTCTATGCCTTGTCATATGCGGCACGGCAAGGGCTCAGGCCCGCGCCATCGCGGCAAGATCAAGTGCCGCGTTGTCGCGCATCACTGCGCGCACGGCCTCGGTGAAATGATCGCCGTCACCGGGATGCGTGTCGCCCTGGTGAATGACGAGCGGTGCCAGCAGCGTGAAGGGTGCCCGCCCGCCCTTGCGCGCCTGCACGATCACGCGTCGTGCCGGGCGCTGCCTGCGCGCAGCAAGCGGCAAAACGACGCAGGACGCGCGCCCGGAAAACCCGGCCAGAAGATCGGGCAGGCGCTCTGTCAGGTGAATGAAAGTGACATATCCACCATCCCTGCAGCGCCGCAGCGCCACATCGACCCAATCGGCAAGCGGTGTTTGCTCACGCAAGGCGCGGTCGCGGCCCTGGTCCTGCGCTTGTGGGCCGTCAGAAGCATAGAAAGGCGGGTTTGCAATCACATGATCGAAATTGCGGTTGCGCACATGTTCGGGCAAAGCCGTCAGATCGGCGTCAATCACGCTCATCGCCACACCGTTTTGGGCTGCATTCCTTCGAGCCAGCGCAGCATAGTCGGGCTGAAGCTCTATTCCCGTCAAGGCGATCTCTGACACTCGCGCGCTCAGGCACAGGCTGGCCACACCAACCCCACACCCCAGTTCCAACACGCGCTCACCCGGTCTTGCGGGCACGCTTGCGGCCAGAAACACAGGATCGGTGGCTGCACGGTAGCCCGCGCGCGGTTGCCAGACCATGACGCGGCCATCCAGGAACGCGTCAGCGCTTAAATGATCAGTCATGCAGTGGAATGCCATTGTCGCGCATGATCGACACGGCCATGAAGTGATCCTCGCGCCGAACCATCAGTCGCCGCGGCATCATGCCCAAGGTTGATTCAAGCGTGTGCATATGGACGTCGATGTCAAACACCTCTATACCTTCGCCCTGCAATAGGGCTGTGGCGTAGGGTATGATCGTTGGGTTGGTCGTGCGCAGCAGTTCTTTCATACGCCGCACTCTAATTCCCACGGGATCAGTTTGTCGAGACAGGACACGATGAACCGGATGAATACAGCATATCATGCTCAGGCCCCACATGACCGGCTTGCAGCGTTTCTGCACGAAGATCTGGCCCGTGTGGACGCCCTGATCCGGGCGCGCATGGCGTCCGAACATGCGCCGCGCATCCCGGAAGTCACCGCGCATCTTGTCGAGGCAGGCGGCAAGCGCATTCGCCCCATGCTGGTTCTGGCGGCATCGCATTTGTGCAACTATCAAGGCAAATACCACTGTCATCTGGCCACGACGGTTGAGTTTATCCATACAGCGACGCTGCTGCATGATGATGTGGTCGATGAAAGCAAGCAGCGGCGAGGGCGGGCAACTGCAAACCTGTTGTGGGACAACAAATCCTCTGTGCTGGTGGGTGACTACCTTTTTGCACGCGCATTTCAATTGATGGTGGAATGCGGCTCTATGCGGGTGCTGGATATTCTGGCCAATGCGTCGGCCACCATTGCCGAAGGCGAAGTGCTGCAACTGAGCACGGCGCAGAACATTGCAACGACTGAAGATCAATATCTGCGCGTTATTCGCGGCAAAACGGCGGCGCTGTTTTCGGCGGCCACTGAATCCGGGGCAGTTCTGGCTGGTGCGCCAGAAGATCATGTGGCGGCGCTGTTCACTTATGGCGACGCTTTGGGTATCAGCTTTCAGATTGTCGATGACTGGCTGGATTATGGCGGTGCCGGTGACGCAATCGGCAAGAATACCGGCGATGATTTCCGCGAGGGCAAGCTGACCCTGCCTGTGATCCGCGCGATTGCGGCGGCCGACGACGAAGAGCGCGCGTTCTGGGAGCGCGTGATCGGGCGTGGCGAACAGCGCGAGGGCGATTATGCGCAGGCAACTGCCTTGATGGCGCGTCATGGCA
>SKGU01000323.1 GCA_007117255.1 Natronohydrobacter sp.
AACACCCGTGAAAGAACCATGACCGTCACACAACCGTAACACTTCTATGGCACCGCCCAGAAGTTCGAGGAAACGAGCAGATGAATGTCCTCACCATGCCACAAGGAATGTTTAGCCAGCTATTGAATTTTGTGCGCCCTGCCTTTGTGCAGACGGCGGCGCTCTGTGTGCGCGAGGGGCCAGACGGGCCTCAAGTACTGTTGGTCAAAACCCTCACTCGCGGACACTGGATCGTACCAAAGGGCTGGCCAATGAACAAAAAAACCCTTGCCGAGGCCGCTGCAATCGAAGCGTGGGAAGAGGCAGGGGTCACCGGCAGGATATCAACTGAACCTGTCGGGGCGTTCACCTATACGAAAATCAAGAAAAGCGGTCTGCCGGTTCAGTGCCGTCCGCAGGTTTTTCGTCTGGACGTGGACAGCTTGCATGACCGCTACCCCGAAGCACACAAACGCACCCGGCGCTGGTTTGCCCTGCCCGACGCTGTTGAAGCTGTGAAGAACCCCGAACTAAAAATGTTGCTTTCCGAACTGATGGTGCCAAATCCGTCTGACGCCAAGAGCTGATTGTCCCGCCTTGCAGGCTCTGCTAGTGCACATTGCAACAGTTTTGTGACAGCCTTTAGCAGCGTGGGAAAACAGCGTGAGCGATACTCCGGAAAGATCCTGGAAAACACTCAACAAAGACCTTGAGCGAATCTCCGCGCTGGAACAGGGCACATCCTACATCTCGCGACCGCTTGTCGCGCCCGGTCTGGCGTTGGCTTTCATGGCAGTTACGGGCCTTGCCGTTGCGGCCTTTATTGGGTTCCAACCTATGGGGTTGGTGGTCATCGCCGCTGCTGTAATTGGCGCTTATATGGCTATCAATATTGGCGCGAATGACGTGGCCAACAATATGGGCCCGGCCGTGGGCGCGCGCGCGCTGACGATTGGCACGGCCCTGATCGTTGCAGCCTTGTGCGAAACCGCTGGCGCGCTGATTGCTGGGGGCGATGTCGTGGGCACAGTCTCGCGCGGTATTATCGCACCCGAATCGGTGGCCGAGACGCAAGTATTCATCTGGGCCATGATGGCCGCGCTGCTGGCCGGGGCGCTATGGATCAATCTCGCTACATGGATTGGTGCGCCGGTTTCGACAACGCATTCCATTGTCGGCGGCGTGATGGGGGCAGGTATTGCGGCGGCAGGGTTCGCGGCAGTCAACTGGCCAATGATGGGCCGAATCGCAGCGAGCTGGGTGATTTCTCCGGTCCTGGGCGGCATTTTTGCGGCGCTGTTTCTGGCGCTGATCAAGTCCCGGATTATCTACCGCCCCGATATGATCGGCGCCGCGCGCTACTGGGTGCCAATCCTGATTGGGATCATGGGCGGTTGCTTCACGACCTATCTGTCACTGAAGGGACTGAACAAGATATTTCCCGTCAGCTTCGGCAACGCACTTCTGATGGGGTTGGTCGTTGGGACAATCCTGACCTTCGCCATGCGCCCGGTCATCCGGCGTCAATCCGAAGGGCTGGAGAACCGGAAGAAATCGCTGAAGGTTCTTTTCAATATCCCGCTGATTTTCTCGGCTGCATTGCTGTCCTTTGCTCATGGCGCGAATGACGTGGCCAACGCCATCGGCCCTGTGGCCGCGATTGTCCATGCTGTGCAGGATGGTGGTGCGTCTGACCGTGTGGCCATCCCGCTTTGGGTCATGTTGATCGGCGGGGTCGGACTTTCCGTGGGGCTTTTGCTGTTCGGTCCGAAGCTGATCAATCTTGTTGGCAGTGAGATCACGCGTCTGAACGCGATGCGGGCCTATTGTGTGGCCCTTGCCGCCGCCATTACAGTTATCTTTGCGTCCTGGCTGGGCCTTCCTGTCAGTTCGACCCATATCGCCATCGGTGCGATTTTCGGCGTCGGCTTCTTCCGCGAATGGTATCATGAGCGCATCCTCAACGAAACGCGGACCGACACCACATCGCCGCCCGAAGTGCGCAAGCGCAAAAAGGTCGTGCGGCGTGGGCATTTCGTGACGATTCTGGCGGCGTGGGTGGTGACAGTGCCAGCGGCTGCGCTTTTGTCAGGCGCATTGTTCTACCTTCTTAACCTTATCGCCATCTGATCCGGGCATAGCCGGAAACGAAAAAAGCGCAGAGGAAAACTCTGCGCTTTTTGATGTTAATGGGCTGGTTGCGGCGTTTACTCCGCCGGAACCGCCTCGGCCTCATAGCTGATCGGATGCGGCAAGTGTGCCAACATTTCCTTTGGGCAAACCTGAACGAAATGGGCTTTCTCTCGATCCCAGTTGCGCAGAATTTCCTGCGCGCGCTGCGATTCCGTTTCGGTTGCATGGGTCTCGATCAGAGTCTTCAGCTCTTCTTCCCAATGCGAAACCGTGACGGGGCATGTGACGAGCGTTTCCATGTTTATAAGCGGCGCAACCTCGCCCGCCGGATCATAGAGATACGCCATCCCACCAGTCATGCCAGCACCGAAATTCGCGCCGATGCTGCCAAGGATCACCGCAACGCCGCCGGTCATGTATTCACACCCGTTCGAACCGCAGCCCTCGATCACGACTTTCGCACCCGAATTGCGCACGGCAAAACGCTCGCCTGCGCGTCCGGCAGCAAAGAGATAGCCCTCGGTCGCGCCATAAAGCACAGTGTTACCGATAATCGTATTTTCATGCGCGATCAGTGGCGAAGACATGCGCGGGCGCACCACGATTGTGCCGCCTGACAAGCCCTTGCCGACATAGTCATTGGCATCGCCAAAGACCTCGATCTTCAGACCGGGTGCTGCGAAAGCGCCCAA
>SKGU01000371.1 GCA_007117255.1 Natronohydrobacter sp.
CATTTTTACCTATCAGGATATCCCGGCGCGGCTGGAAACACGCGATGTGCCCACCGTCATGCGCGATCTGGACAACGAAGACCTGATGATTGTCTTGGCGACAGCCCAAGCCAACGACGCCCCAACCAACGAGTTCCTTCTGGACAATATGTCGAAACGACTGGCCGAAACCCTGCGCGAAGACGCCGCTACGCTTCCGCAGCCATCGATGGAAGCCTATGAAGGCGCTATTTCACGGATTGCGGCTATTGTGCGCGGTTTGGCCGATGCGGGCACGATCAAGCTAAAGGCGGTTCCGGACTGATGCTGCGCTTTTCCATATTGGTTAGGACGCAAACCAGACTGCGTTGCTGCACCGCCTAACGCCCGCAGGTCTGTTCAATCCGCTTCGCGCAGCGACAATCTGACATGCCCTGCAATCTGATCCTTGATCCCGGCTGCATTGGCTTCATCCGTGTCGATGTGCATTTCTGTAAACGCCGCATCCGTCACACGCACCAATACGTCCGCGAAAGTCAGGCCCCGTCCCGTATCATCCAGCGTGACATCGACCAAAGCGCCGTCTGACAAGCCGGCGATGCGCGCGTCTTCAGTATTCATATGAATATGGCGCGCTGCAACGATCAGCCCGTCCGTGTCCTGACAACCTGCTGGCCCGATCAACCGCACATGCGGTGTACCATCCAGATCACCGCTCTGCCGCACTGGCGCATCCAGCCCAAGCGCAAAACCATCTGTGCGGGAAATTTCGACCTGTGTGCGCGGACGCAATGGTCCGAGGATTGCAACATTGGCGATCTCGCCTTTGGGGCCATGCAATGTAACGCGCTCTTGCGCCGCCCAATGCCCTTTCTGGCGCAGGGGCTTCGCGGGCGTCAACGTGTAGCCTGGCCCGAACAGGGCTTCAACACTGGCCTGTGACAGATGCACATGCCGCGCCGAAACAGCAACCGGTACTTTCAGCACAGTGTCTTTGGGCTTGACCATGGCATTGGTGACATCATAGGCGATCATCAATTGCTCGGCCGTTTCCGTGACCAGCACATTCACCCTTGCCCCATAAGCCTGAATTTGCGGCGCCGCACGGTCGGTCAGATCAACAGCAAGGTTGCGGTCATGGTCCAGCTTCAGGCCCATGAACTGCATCCCGTCGCAGATGCGGCGGCGCATGGAGGGCGAGTTTTCACCAATCCCGCCCGTGAAGACAAGCGCATCCAACCCGCCCATTGCAGCGGCGTAAGCCCCGATATACTTGCGCGCGCGGTAAGCATAAATATTGATTGCAAGCTGTGCCTGCGCATCGCCCGCCGCAGCTCGGTCTTCGACGTCACGCATATCGGACGAGCCTGTCAATCCCTTCAACCCGCTTTCAGCATAAAGCGCGTCCTCGATCTCGGCCACGCTCAGGCCCATTTCGCGCGCCAGATACCCAAACAGCCCCGGATCGACATCGCCTGAACGCGTGCCCATGATCAGACCTTCCAGCGGGGTCATACCCATTGAGCTGTCGATACTCTCGCCACGGGCTATCGCGCAGGCACTCGCCCCATTGCCCAGATGCAGACTGATGATGCGCAGATCTCGCAGGGGCTGCCCCAACGCTTCTGCGGCACGCTGTGCAACGTATTTATGCGATGTGCCGTGAAATCCGAAACGTCGCAGGCCAGTTGCGCGCCAGGTTTCTGGCACTGCATATGTGGTGGCGCGTGCAGGATTTGTCAGGTGAAAACTGGTGTCGAAAACCGCCCATTGCGGCAGATCCGGCCATGTGGCGCGTGCGGCGGCCACACCATCCAGATTGGCCGGATTGTGCAAAGGCGCAAGCGGGGTCAACGCTTCGATCCGGGCAAGGGTCGCGCTGTCCAGCAAGGCGGGTGCGGTGAATTCTGCCCCGCCATGCGCAACACGGTGGGCAATCGCATCCAGCTTGTCGACCCCGGCACCATGCAGAATTTCGGGCACCGCACGCGTGGCGCTGGATAGGTCACAATGGGGCGCGGTGGTTGTGTTTCCATCAAGGCGCAGTGTGCAGCCATCGGTACCAAACCGCTCAAAGCTGCCCTTCAGTATATGCCGTGCCTGCGACGCCGGCCTACCGGGCTGACAGTCGAACACCCCAAATTTCAGCGATGAACTGCCTGCATTGAATACCAATATACGCATGACCTGCCCTTTTTGCGGTGCGTTACTCATCAGACTGACCCAGCCGTGCAACAGACAGGTGACAAATGCTCAGGGTGCGCGCAACCCATCTTCTTGTGTCAAGCCTTGATGCGCAGCTTCGGTCGCGGCCTCTAGCGCCAGAAGAATCGAGGCATGGCGATTGCGATAGTCACGCGCCGGGATCAGAACCTCGAAGCCCTCAAATGGAGCATCCGGAACAGGGCCGTTTTCTGTAAGCATTGCACGCAATTGATCACGTGCTTGCGCAAGTTCGTCTGCACTGCGCCCAATGACAACCTGCCCCAGCAGTGCTGCAGCAGCCTGTCCCAGCGCACAGGCTTTCACATCCTGCCCGAACCGCGACACTTGGCCGTCCTGTATGTCCAGATCGACTGTGACAGTCGACCCGCAAAGTGGCGAGCGCCGCTTGACGCTGACCTGAGGCTTATCCAAGCGTGCATGATGTGGAATATCCGCCGCCAGCGCCAAAATGCGGCTGGAATAGAGTTTGATCAGATCGGCATTCTCGGCCATGACGGGTTTTCCTTGTGGTCCAGCTGCGCTAATACACTGTGTGTAATCTAGGACATAGCCCATGACATTCGATCCGCAAACCCTACGATATGACGAAAAAGG
>SKGU01000349.1 GCA_007117255.1 Natronohydrobacter sp.
CTGGCCAGAGCGCGCCCAGCACCGCTTCGGCAAGGCTTGCATATTCCGCCCCGGCCTCGAAGGCGTCGATCAGCCCGCGCAAGTGATGCACGCCAATGCGGAAATGCCATTCGCGCGACCATATCCGCGCCAGATCAAGCCTGCGCTCGTAATCGTCGAGATCGGCCAGACGGTCGGCAAGGTCTTTCTGCAAGACCCCTGTGCCGGGCCATGGCGCAAAGAAGCCGCCGCCGATGACCGCATCGAACACAGCGGCATTGCGCGACAGATAGGCGGCCAGACGCGGGGCCGTTGCGCAGATGTCAACAATCAGGTCGATTAGCTGGGGATTGGCCTCGAAAAGCGAGAAAAGCTGCACCCCTGCGGGCAGCCCCCCCAGAAAGCGGTCGAATTGCACAAGGGCGGCTTCGGGATCGGCGGCATCGAGCATCTTGGTCAGGATCGCGGGACGCACGCGTTTGAAGATTTCCTTGCCACGGCTGGAGCGCAAGGCGGGGTAGCCATGCCAGCGGGCAATCAGTTCCTGTGCAGCATCGGACAATTCCGGCTCATCGGTGACTGTGGCGTCCGGGGCAAAAAAGCCCTCGGTGAGTTCCGCGACCTGCAGAAGGCGGTCTTTCAGGGTGGCGCGAAACTGCGCGGTTTCGTCAATGCCCATGAAGCGCGCGATCCGGTCAAAGCCATCGGGGCTGGTGGGCATTTTCTGGGTCTGCGCATCCTGCACCATTTGCAGGCGGTGCTCGATCTCGCGGTGCTGGATATAGTGGCTGGTCAGTTTTTCGGCCACGTCCTGTGGAATCCAGCCCTTTGCGGCCAGCGCTGCCAGACCTTCGACCGTGCGCGGGCTGCGCAGATCCGGGTCGCGCCCGCCTGCGATGAGTTGGCGGGTCTGGGTGAAGAATTCGATCTCGCGGATACCGCCCTGCCCCAGCTTGATGTCATGGCCGTCCAGCGACAGCGCACCGCCAAGCCCCTTGTGGGCCTTGATTTTCAGCCGCATATCATGGGCGTCCTGAATGGATGCGAAATCCAGATGCTTGCGCCACACGAAAGGGCGCAGGGTATCGAGAAAACGCCAGCCTGCATCCAGATCACCCGCACAGGGCCGCGCCTTGATATAAGCCGCGCGCTCCCATGTGCGCCCAAGGCTTTCATAATAACGCTCGGCGGCTTCCATCGACAGGCAGACCGGCGTGACGCTGGGGTCAGGGCGCAGGCGCAGATCGGTGCGGAAGACATAGCCTTCGTCAGTGTGATCCGACAAAAGCCCGCAGAGCTTGCGGGTCACGCGGATGAAGGATGCGCGCGCGTCGAGATAGTCATCGGCGCTGAAGCGGGTTTCATCAAACAGGCAGATCAGGTCGATATCGGACGAATAGTTCAACTCGCGCGCGCCCATCTTGCCCATGGCGAGAACCACCAACCCGGCCCCTGTGGCGGCATCATCGGGCGTGGCACCGGGCAGTTTCTTGCGGCGGATTTCGTCGGCAACAAGGGCGGTCAGGGCCGAATGCGTGGCGCGGTCGGCCAAATCACTCAAAGCGCCGGTCACCTGATCGAGCGACCAGACACCGCCCAGATCGGCCAATGCAGCCAGAAGAGCCACGCGCCGTTTCGCGCGGCGCAGACGGGCCGACAGGTCAGGCAGCGCGACTGTATCCAGCGCGGCAAGCTCCGCGTCTATGCAGGCTTGCGGGTCATTGGTCAAAACTTCGGCCAGCCAGTCATGCTCGCGCGACATCAGCATGCGCAGATACGGGCTGCACCCGGCCGCCCCTTCGATCAGCGCGGCCAGATCGGGTGGCAAATCGGGAAAGGCCGCGCGCGCTTCGGCACCGGACTGGGCATCATAAGGCAGGGGCAGACGGGTGATCGGGCCAAAATTCATCTCAAAACCATGCACCGGGGCGCAAATAAGGTCAATTGCTTCAAGCTGTTCAGATGGCAGAGGAAATCCGGACATGCGAAGGCATGATCAGGCAATTTGAACAATCAGGTAGCGGTATCATGAAAATTTCACTTGCCACAATTGGTAAATTTATCTTACCACACTTGTACAGGGAGAGGTTTTGCATCGATATCCACACGAAAACGCGCAATTAAGTTGCGCAGGTGCGTGGCTTTTCTCTTGACGCATCCTGTTCAAACGGGGTGGATACATGGACCAAAGTCCAACGACCGGAGGAAAAAATGAATAAACTACTTATTACAACTGCGCTGAGTGCGAGCCTTGTTGCGGGTTCCGTCCAGGCGCAGGAGCGTATTCGCTGGCAGGTTCCGATGAGCTTTGCCTCGACCCTGACCGCGCTTGGCGACACGATGCCCTGGGTTGCCGATCAGCTGCGCGCTGTGTCTGGCGGCAATATTGATCTGCGCACGGCAGAGCCGGGCGCTGTGGTTCCCGCATTGTCGATCTTCGAGAACGTGTCGGAAGGCAATATCGATGCGGGCTATAGCTGGATGGGCTACGAGTGGGGCACCGTGCCTGCATCGGCGCTGTTCGGGGCCACGCCTTTCGGGCTGGAATCCATCGAGTTTCTGGCATGGATGACGCATCACGGCGGGCAGGAACTGCTCGAAGAAACCTTCCACCCCTACAATGTGCACCCGGTGCTGTGCGGCACGATCAGCCCTGAAACGGCTGGCTGGTTCCGCAACGAAGTGCCCAGTGTCGAAGATCTGCAGGGCCTGCGTTTCCGCGCGGCTGGCGTGGGTGGCGAGATCTTCCAGGAATTCGGCATGTCCGTGACCCTGCTGCCGGGTGGTGAGCTGTATCAGGCGCTTGAGACCGGCA
>SKGU01000168.1 GCA_007117255.1 Natronohydrobacter sp.
AACGCTTACCGCGCAGGATCAGTTTCAGCCGCGCCTGATCACGGCGCGTAAACAAACGGTGTTGCCCGTCACGATGCGGAAACAGCAGTTCCTTGGCCTCATAGAAGCGCAGGGTGCGCGGTGTAACGCCATATTCGGCGCACATCTCGCGGATTGTCTTTGTATCTTTTGGCATGTGTCATACCTCCGATCAGGGGCGCAGGGCGCAAGGCCGATACGTCTTGGGAACGAAGATATGCATGTTGACGTGAACGTAAAGTTAAACGCCACGTCATAGTTTTGTGTGACGCCACGTCTCTCAGTCGTCGGGCAACAATTCTGCGGCCTCGCTGCGCAGTTTTTCCAGATCATCTATGCTTTGCTGCAATTCCTGCGCTTGCACGCGCAAGACCCCCAACTGCCGGTCTGCCAGTTCCAACCAGGCCCGAAGCTGCGGCTCTGTGCCTTCTTTCTGGTATATCTCAAGCCATTGCCGAATTTCTTCGAGAGAGAACCCGAACCGGCGTCCGCGCATGATCAGCGTCATCCGTGCCACTTCGCGCGGGGTGTAGAAGCGATTGCGCCCTTCTTTCTGCGGGCTGAGAAGCTCGATATACTCGTAATACCGCAAGGTGCGCGGGGTAACGTCAAATTTCGCGCACATTTCCTTGAAACTCAAACGGGTCTCGCTCATCGCAGGCTTGCTCCCTCTCCGACTGCGCAACCATGCTAATCCGCGCAACCGCCAGATGCAATTGGCACAGCCCGGCTTGCCATCCGGGGTGTTTCGGGGGCAGATACAGGCAACAACCAGCATGGGGGCCACAGGATGACCGAAAACGGCGCACAGGACTTTATCAACGCGCTGCCCTTCGCACGGGCGCTGGGTATGCGGCTGGACCAGATCGGCGAGGGGCGCGCGGAAATCTCGATGGACTGGGACGCGCGCTTCATCGGTGATCCGGCAACGGGCGTGATCCATGGCGGCGCGGTTTCGGCGCTGATGGACACCTGCGGCGGCGCGGCGGTCCTGTCCTATCCGGGCGCGCGCAGCACCGCGACCATTGATCTGCGCATCGACTATATGCGTGCGGCCACACCCGGACAGCGGATCACAGCGCGGGCGGAATGCTACCACGTCACGCGCCGCGTGGCTTTTGTGCGCGCCACAGCCCATGATGAGGACAGCGCCAATCCTGTCGCCACCGCCACAGGTGCCTTTACCTTCGACCGCAAGGAGGCGAAATGAGACCCCCCGAACCTGTTCAGAAGCTGAAACACCGCCGCGACACCGCGCTGGCAACTCTGGTCGGTGCTGTGCCCTATGCAGGCTTTCTGGGCATCCAGTTCGAACGCCACGGCGACGAGCTGACCGCCGTGCTGCCCTATGACGACAAGCTGATCGGCAATCCTGTGCTGCCTGCGATCCATGGCGGTGTGATCGCGTCATTTCTGGAGGTCGCGGCGATCATCGAATTAAGCTGGGCGATGCTCTGGGATGAGCTGGAATCGGGGCGTCTTGACCCCGAAACCATGGCGCAAAACCTGCCGCGCCTGCCCAAGACCATCGATTTCACAGTTGACTATCTGCGCACGGGGCTGCCGCGCGACGCCTATGCACGCGCGCGCGTCAACCGCTCTGGCCGGCGCTATGCGAGTGTGCATGTTGAAGCGTGGCAAGACAATCGCGCGCGGCTTTTCGCGCAGGCGACCGGCCATTTCCTGATGCCACAACGCGCGGATGGCTGACAGCGGCCCAAGTCATCGGCGCATCCTGAAAATCGCCGTGCCGATTGTGCTGGCGAATATCTCGGTGCCCCTGCTGGGGGTCGTGGATACAGGGGTCGTCGGCCAGATGGGCGCTGCTGCCCCGATTGGGGCCGTGGGCTTGGGCGCAATCATCCTGGCCTCGATCTACTGGATTTTCGGCTTTCTGCGCATGGGTACGACGGGCCTTGTGGCGCAGGCCACGGGCGCGGGCGATCTGGCGGAGAGCGGCGCGATCCTGACGCGCGGGGTGATGATCGGACTGGCCGCCGGGGCGGTGATGGTCGCGGGGCAAGCCGCGATCACATGGGCCGCGTTTCGCGTGGCCCCCGCCAGCCCTGAGGTCGAGGCACTGACGCGCGATTACCTCGCAATCCGCATCTGGGGCGCACCCGCCACGATTGCCCTTTACGCGCTGAATGGCTGGCTGATCGCAACCGAACGCACGCGCGGCGTGCTGATCCTGCAACTATGGATGAACGGGCTGAATATCGCGCTGGATCTGTGGTTCGTTCTTGGGCTTGGCTGGGGCGTGCAGGGCGTGGCGGTTGCGACATTGATTGCGGAACTCAGCGCACTTGGGCTGGGGCTGTGGCTGTGCCGCCCTGCCTTTTCAGGGGCACAATGGCGCGATTGGGCGCGCGTGTTTGACCGGGTGCGATTGCGGCGCATGTGGTCTGTCAATTCCGACATCATGCTGCGCACCATCGCGCTGCAAGCCGCAATGACGGGCTTTTTGTTTGTCTCGGCAGGCTTTGGCGATGTGCAACTCGCGGCCAATCAGATCCTGTGGCAGTTCCTCATGGTCACGGCCTATGCCCTGGACGGCTTCGCTTTCGCGGCAGAAGCCCTGGTCGGAAAGTCTGTCGGCGCGGCCTCTGTCATGGGGATGCGCGCGGCCAGCCTACGGACGTCGCTCTGGGCCGTGGGCGCGTCTTTGGTCATGGCACTGGGTTTCTGGATCATCGGACCCTTTGTGATCGATGTCATGACCACCGCGCCCGAAGTGCGACTGGCCGCGCGCGATTTCCTGCCCTTCGTGGTGGTGCTCTGCGTGCTGGGGGTTGGTGCATATATGCTGGACGGCATTTTCATCGGCGCGACCGGCACGCGCGAGATGCGCAATACGGTCGTGCTGGCCGTGGCGATTTATGGCCTGATTGCGTGGGTCAGCGTGCCGGTCTGGGGTAATCCGGCGCTATGGGGCGCGTTGATCGTACTCAACGGGTTGCGCGGCGTGTTTCTGGGTCTGCTCTATCCGCGACTGGAACGCAGGGTCGCGCACGGGGGCTGAGGGGCTTTGCCCCTCTGCGGCCTGCGGCCACAATCACCCCAGGATATTTTGACAAGAGTGAAAGATCAAAGCCATCTCTGGCGATCTGTGCCGACCGCATCTGCGATTGTCTGAAACCCATCTCGATCCAGAAGAACAATAAGACCGCGATTGATGCGCCCTACAAGCGACAGACCCTGCCACGTCAATGCAGAATAAAGCTGCACGGCTGATGCCCCCGCCCTGATCTTGGCATAGGCATCTTCAGCCGAGGCAATGCCACCCACCCCGATCAGCGGGATTGTTCCGTTGGTAAGATGCGACAGGCGCGCAAGCACACGCGTGGACAAATCGAACAATGGTACACCTGAAAGCCCGCCTTTTTCGCCAGAATGTACACTTTTCAAACCTTGGCGGGTTATCGTTGTATTGGTGGCGATGATCGCATCAAGTTTGGCCTCCAGCGCGACACGAGCGATATCTGCCAGCTCTGCCTCGGTCAGATCGGGGGCGATCTTCAGGAAAATGGGGATCTTGCGGGCCAGCCCGTCGCGCGCGGCCATGACACCGGCAAGGAGCGCCGCCAATGCTTCGGCCCCTTGCAGATCGCGCAGGGATTCGGTGTTGGGCGACGAGACATTGACCGTTGCGAAATCCAGATGTGCCCCACAGCGCGACAGCACTGCCGCAAAATCGGCGGCACGGTCCGCACTGTCCTTGTTGGCCCCCAGATTGAGACCCAGAACCATACCCTCTGGCCGCTGCGCCAGACGTGCGGCGATCACCTCGACACCTTCATTGTTGAAGCCAAAGCGGTTGATCACGGCGCGATCTTCGGGCAGCCGATAGAGCCGCGGGCGGGGGTTACCGATCTGCGGGCGCGGCGTGGCGGCGCCCACTTCGACAAAGCCGAACCCCACACGCGCCAGACCGCGCAGCGCCGTGGCGTTCTTGTCGAACCCTGCCGCCAGACCCACCGGATTGGGCAAGTCCAACCCGGCAAACTGGCTGCGCAACCGGGGCGAAACAACCAGTGCGGGCAACGGCACCAGTCCTGATCGCAAAGCACCCAGAGCAAAGCCATGTGCGCGCTCCGGATCGATCTGCTGCAACAGCGCAATCCCCGCGCGCTCGATCAGGCTCATATCAGCCCCTCCGGAAAGATATGCCCGGTGGCGCCAAGCGGCAGTGCCTTGTCCCAGGTCACATCGGTCATCCGCAAAGGGCGGTAGAGATGTGGAAACAGCGCGCCACCACGCGAGGTTTCCCATTTCAGATCAGCGCCAAGGGCATCGGTGGAAACCGCGACCAGCACCAGATTGCTTTCCTGCGCAAAATGCTTTGCAGCAGTTTCCATGACCTGTTGTGCGGTTGAAAAATGAATATAGCCATCGGCCAGATCAACAGGTGCGCCAAGGGTTTCGCCCTTGGCCGCCATATCATCCCATTCAGCGCGGCGGAAAATCTTGTAAATAAGCATGACCAGCCTTCTGCCCAAAGCGCGCGCCAAGGTCAACGGCTCACAATGGCCCCGCGAGGCGTTCTTCACTAAGCAGAACATTCGCATCGACCGCCCCCACCCCCGGCAGGGTCAGGATACGCCGGCGCAAAATACGTTCAAAATCACCCAGATCGCGCGCGACCACGCGCAGCCGATAATCGTAGAGGCCCAGCACATGCTGCACTGTCTGCACTTCCGGAATCGCCGTCACCGCGCGCTCGAAATCGGCCAGACTGACACGGCCCTTGGCGGCGAGGCTCACGCCCAGAAACACCGTGACGCCAAAGCCCAAGGCCGCAAGATCGAGATCCACGCGTTGCCGCGCAATCGCGCCGCCCTCGCGCAGCCGCTTCAGCCGCCGCCATGTGGCGGGCTGGCTCAGCCCCAGCTTGCGGCCCAGCGCCCCCGCGCTTTGGGTTGCGTCTTCTGACAGCGCCCGCAGCAGCGCGCGGTCTGTGGCATCGAGCGCGATCATGGCCGCAGCCAAGGATTGAGTATTTGGAGCAAGATGAAGCTCATAATGGCAGGCTTTCTGCTTGCTTGATATCGGACAGATGCATCAGCGCTTCCAGATCGGCGATATGGGGCAAAGGCAGGATACGGTCGCGATACACCTGCTGATAGTGGGCGATATCGCGCGCAATGACATTGAGGCGCACATCAACCCGCCCCAGAAAGGTCTGTATTTCCAGCACTTCCGGCACCGCCCGTGCCGCATGGATGAACTCGTCAAACGCATGTGGGTTGGTCTTGTCGAGCGTGACCCGCAAGGACACCTCGACCTCATAGCCCAGCGCGCGCCAGTTGATGACGGCGCGCTGGCCGCGCAGGATACCCGCATTGCGCAGTCGTTCCAGCCGCCGCCAGCATGTGGCCTCGGCCAGGCCAGCGCGCGCAGCCAGTGTTGCTGTGCTGGCATCCGGGGCTGCGATCAATTGGCGCAACAGTCTTCTGTCGCTGTCATCTATCTGCATGACTTTTTCACTTTTTTTGATTTGACGAATAATATTTTCTATTATTTGCATCAAGATGAAAATTTTGAAACGTTAAATCGTGGGTTTTCCCTATGCTCTGCATCAGAAACCAACCAAGGAGGACGGCAGATGCGCGTCTATTATGATCGCGATTGCGATGTGAACCTGATCAAGGACAAGAAAGTAGCCATTCTGGGCTATGGCAGCCAAGGTCACGCCCATGCACTGAACCTGCGCGACTCTGGAGCCAAGAACGTCGTTGTTGCCCTGCGCGAAGGCTCCGCGAGCGCGAAAAAATGTGAAGCCGAAGGGCTGAAGGTCATGGGCATCGCGGAAGCGGCCGCTTGGTGCGATCTGATCATGTTCACCATGCCCGATGAATTGCAGGCCGAAACCTACAAGAAATATGTGCATGACAATCTGCGCGAAGGGGCGGCGATTGCCTTCGCTCATGGTCTGAACGTGCATTTCGGCCTGATCGAGCCGAAACCCGGCGTTGATGTGATCATGATGGCGCCCAAAGGCCCCGGCCACACGGTGCGCGGCGAATACACCAAGGGCGGCGGCGTGCCTTGCCTTGTGGCGGTGCATCAGGATGCGACCGGCAAGGCCATGGAAATCGGCCTTTCCTATTGCTCGGCCATCGGCGGCGGGCGTTCGGGCATTATCGAGACGAATTTCCGTCAGGAATGCGAAACCGACCTGTTCGGCGAACAGGCTGTGCTCTGCGGTGGTCTGGTCGAGCTGATCCGTATGGGTTTCGAGACGCTGGTGGAAGCAGGTTATGAGCCGGAAATGGCTTATTTCGAGTGCTTGCACGAAGTGAAGCTGATCGTCGATCTGATCTATGAAGGCGGTATCGCCAACATGAATTACTCGATCTCGAACACAGCGGAATATGGCGAATATGTCAGCGGCCCGCGCATCCTGCCTTACGACGAGACCAAGGCACGCATGAAAGCGGTGCTGACGGACATTCAGCAGGGCAAATTCGTGCGCGATTTCATGCAGGAAAATGCCGTTGGTCAGCCGTTCTTCAAGGCCACACGCCGGATCAACGACGAACACCAGATCGAACAGGTCGGCGCGAAACTGCGCGAGATGATGCCCTGGATCGGCGCGTCCAAGATGGTCGACAAGGCGCGCAACTGATCAAAACTGATCTTGAAATCCAGAAAAAAGGGGGCGCTCGCCCCCTTTTTTACATTGCGCAAAGCTCTGTCAGTCGACGATGGGCTTGACCGTGCGGGCATGGGCAGGCTGACGCGCGCCATAAGGTTGCAGAAATGCGACACCGCCCTGCGGCCCATCTTTCGCAAGTGTAGATTTGGGGGCGCTCGGATCGGCTTTGCGGTCCTCGACTGCTTTTTTGTTGAACAAAGAGAACAGAATCATAAAGAGCAGCGTAAACATGAACAGGAACGGGATGATCCAGGTGGACGTCATGGCGTTTCCTTTCTTGGGTTGTTGGCAACATTGATGATGCAACGCGCCAATCAAGGTATCCGTTCCCCGAAACGCCTCTCCCTATCTGCCCGTAGCAAACGGCATTTCACGCACCGTCAGGCAAATCCGCAGATGGGATCACCGCAAAGAACACCCCAGCCGACCAGACCCCGAACCAGCTTTCGCCCTCGTGCTGCGCATGCGTACCCAACTCAACCAACCGGTAAAAGCTTTTGCGATCAATCAGCGCTTCCAGCCCGGCGCGGATCATCACATAGGGTGACGGCTCGCCCGTTGCCGGGTCACGGCTTACGCGTAACGGGTTGTCCGGCCCTGCCACAGCCTCATCACCGACATTTGTGGTGAATATCAGCCGCTGGTCCTGCCCCTGCCCTTCAACGCGAAAATCGACTGCCACAAAAGGCGCGTCTTCCACTGTGATCCCGACCTTCTCAACCGGGGTGACAAGGAAGTATTTGCCATCTTCCAGCTTCAGGATCGTTGAAAACAAGCGCACCATGGGCGCACGGCCAATCGGCGTGCCCTCATAAAACCAAGTTCCGTCGCGCGCGATCCGCATGTCCAGATCACCGCAAAACGGCGGGTTCCACAGATGCACAGGCGGCAAGCCCTTGCCAGTTGCAGCCGCACTGGCGGCCTGTGCCAGCGTATCTGGCGATGGTGTCACGGTATTTTGTTCATTCCTGCTTTTGGTCATTGGCCCCCCATGCGATAAGTCTACCTAAGACACATAGATATGGATTGCCAACTGTCACCCCAAGCAAGGAGCCTTCGCATGAGCGAGGAAATGGACCTGATCGCAGAAATCGAAGCCTTGGGCGAGAAGCTGGCGCAGGCCCGCGACAGTATCAACCGCCGCTTCATCGGGCAGAAAAATGTCGTGGACCTCACGCTGACCGCCATGCTTTGTGGAGGTCACGGGCTGCTGATCGGCCTGCCGGGGCTGGGCAAGACGCGGCTGGTGGACACGCTTTCAACTGTGATGGGGCTGAATGGCAACCGAATCCAGTTCACCCCTGACCTGATGCCCGCCGATATTCTGGGGTCCGAAGTGCTGGATGTGGCCGAGGATGGAAAGCGCGCCTTTCGTTTCATTGAGGGGCCGATTTTCTGCCAGCTTCTCATGGCCGATGAGATCAACCGCGCCAGCCCCCGCACGCAAGCCGCGCTGTTGCAGGCCATGCAGGAAGGCGAAGTCACTGTCGCAGGCGCGCATCACGCGTTGGAAAAGCCGTTTCATGTGCTGGCCACGCAAAACCCGATTGAACAGGAAGGCACCTATCCCCTGCCCGAAGCGCAGCTTGACCGTTTCCTTGTGCAGATCGATGTCGAATATCCCGACCGCGCCACTGAGCGTGACATCTTGCTGGCCACTACAGGCGAGGGTGAGGAGGACGCGCATGAAGTCTTCACAAGCGCCGAGTTGATGGCCGCGCAACGCCTGCTGCGCCGCATGCCTGTGGGCGAGACGGTCGTGGAGGCGATCCTTGATCTGGTGCGCGCCTGCCGCCCGGACGAACCAGAGGCCCACGAGGCCGTCAGAAACGCCGTCAGTTGGGGGCCGGGGCCGCGTGCCGCACAGGCGCTGATGCTGACTGTGCGCGCCCGCGCGCTGCTCGATGGCCGTCTTGCCCCTTCGGTCGAGGATGTGGCCGCGATGGCACGCCCCGTGCTCACGCACCGCATGGCGCTTGGCTTTGCCGCGCGCGCGCGCGGTGAAAACCTTGGGGCAATCATTGATCAGGTCGCAGCGGCCGCCACCCGGATGGAGGTCGCGGCTTGACCCACCCCGCCACGCTTCGTTCCACTGCCGAAGGGCTGGCCGCCACGCTGCCCGCGCTGATGGCGCAGGCCGACCAGCTTGCGGCCTCAGTCCTGCCAGGCGCGCATGGGCGCAGGCGGGCCGGGCATGGGGACGAATTCTGGCAATACCGGCAGGCCACATCGTCGGATTGGGGCGCGCGGATTGACTGGCGGCGCTCTGGCCGTGCCGATGTGCATTTCGTGCGCGAAACCGAATGGCAGGCGGCGCAGGCGGTCACGCTCTGGGTCGATCAGTCGCAGGCCATGCAATTCACAGGCGACAAATCCCGCGCGCCCAAGGTCGAGCGCGCGCGCCTATTGGCGCTGGCGCTCTCGGTTCTGCTTCTGAAAGGCGGCGAACGCGTCGGCCTGATGCCCGACATGCCCGCCCGTGCCGGGCGCGCGCAACTGGACCCGCTGGCCTTCGCGCTGGCCGCAGAGGGGCCACGCGAAGATTACGGCACGCCACCGGACGCGGTGCTGCCTGCGCATTCGGCCGCAGTTTTACTGTCGGATTTCCTGGGCGACCCCGCGCATCTGCAAGACACGGTCGGGCGTGCCGCAGACAGGGGTATTCGCGGTACGCTGGTGCAGGTACTGGATCCGGTGGAAGAGGAGTTTCCCTATCAGGGCCGCTCAATCTTTGAATCCATGGCCGGCGCGATCCGCCATGAAACCTTGCGCGCCAATGATTTACAGGCGCGCTACCGTGCCCGGCTGGCCGAACGCAAGGATATGCTTTCTGCCCTTGCACGCGCGACCGGCTGGCAGGTGCTGACCCATCACACTGACCAGCCCGCAAGTGCAGCGCTGATGTGGCTGTGGCAACAGCTCGACGCAGGCAGGGGGCGCTGATGTTCACGATTGGCCCGATTGGCTTTGCCACGCCCGCGCTTCTTGCGGCATTGGTCGCGCTGCCGCTTTTGTGGTGGCTGTTGCGCGCAGTCCCGCCCGCGCCGGTGATCCGGCGTTTTCCGGGTGTGGCACTGCTGATCGGCTTGAAGGATGAAACCACCGAAACCGATAAAACCCCGTGGTGGCTTTTGGTATTGCGCGCGCTGGCGGTTGCCGCGCTCATCTTCGGCTTTTCCGGGCCAGTGCTGAACCCGCAAGCCGCGCGTGATGGCGAAGGTCCGCTGCTGATTGCGATGGATGCCAGTTGGGCCAGCGCCCGTGACTGGCAGCGCCGCGTTGCGCGGGTCGAAACCATTCTGGCTGAAGCCCAGCGCACAGACCGACCCGTCGCCGTTGTCGCGCTGACAGATCTGCCCGCAGGCGAAACACTGTTCCGCGCCGCTGATTTCTGGTCCGAACGGGTGCCGGGGCTGGTGCCTGCGCCCTTCATCGCGCAGTCGGATGAACTGGCCGCATGGCTGGACACTCTGCCCGCACAATTCGACAGCTACTGGGTGACTGACGGGCTGGACCACGCCTATCGTGCAGATCTGCTCGCCCAGCTCCAGACGCGCGGGGCCGTCACGGTCTATGAGACATCGCGCTCTGTTCTGGCGCTGTCGCCCCCCACATTGCGCGAGGGGGTCATCAGCGTGGGCGCGCATCGCATGGCCGGTCTGCCCGAACAAGCGCTGGAACTGACCGCTATTGGCCGTGACCCAGCAGGTGTGGAACGCATGCTGGCGCGCGCAGAGGCAGAGTTTCCTGCAGGCGCGACACAAACCAGCATTGAATTGACCTTGCAGCCGGAATTGCGCAACCGCATCACCCGCTTCCAGATCACGGGCGAGCGCAGCGCAGGCGCGGTGGCGCTGAGCGATGA
>SKGU01000037.1 GCA_007117255.1 Natronohydrobacter sp.
GGCAAGCCTGCAGCGAATGCGCCTGCTGACTAAGCTCAATTCTGGAGAAAAGCTATGAAAAAACCACCCCTGACAAGCGCTGCGCTTTGCGCGCTTCTGGCTGCGCCCGCGCTTGCCGATGACTGGCGCCCGACACAGCCCATGACAATGGTGATCGGCTTTGCCGCAGGGGGCTCCACCGATATTCAGGGCCGCGTTCTGGCCCGCACGCTGGAGGAGCATTTCGGCCAGCCCGTCAATGTCGTCAATCAGCCCGGTGGTGGCGGGGCCGTCGCGCTGACGCGCTTCATGAATGCCGAGCCTGATGGCCATACTTTCATGTTCGGTGTCATGCTGGGCCTGACCTTTTCACCCATCGTGACCGAAGTCGAATACGAGATTGACGACTTCCGCTATGCGGCCACACTGGTGGGTGGCCAGTTTGGTGTGATCGCGGCGGGTGACGCACCTTATCAGACCTTCGAAGAGTTGATCGAATACGGGCGTGAAAACCCGATGAGCTATGCCCAGCAATTGCCGATGGATCAGGCGATCATGATGCGCATCGCTGAACAGGAAGGGCTTGATCTGGCTATCGCGCCGACAGGCGGCGGTGGTGGTGTAGCGCCGCTGCTCTTGGGTGGCGAGGTGGATTTCGCCTTTTCGGGCGGTATTCACTCTCAATATGTGCCCACGGGCGACATGAACCTGCTGGCCTTCTTCACCCGCGAACGCTCGCCCTTCTACCCGGATGTGCCCACGCTGATGGATCTGGGCTATCCCTACGCGATGGATGATTACCGCGGCTTCTTCCTGCCCGGCGGCACCCCGGACGAGATTGTGCAGGCATTTGAAAACGCGGCCCGTTTTGCCATCGAGCATGAGCCCTTTGTGCAAACCACCGTCGAGAATACTCAGCACCCGATCGTCTTTATGGATGGCGCGGAGACTGAGGCCACGCTGCGCGAAATTCGTGCAGCCAACGAGGCCTTGATGGCCAACTGAAACCAACAGGAGAGAGACAGATGAAAAAGACACTTGCCGCAATCCTTGGCGCAACCATCCTTGGCGCACCCATGGCGATGGCTGCCGATTGGCCCACACGTCCGCTGACCATGGTCATCGGCTTCAATCCAGGTGGTTCGACCGACATCCAGGGCCGCGTTCTGGCCAATGTGATGGAAGAATTCCTTGGCCAGCCGGTCAATGTGGTCAACCAGCCCGGCGGTGGCTCGGCTGTAGCCTTCACGCGGCTCGCCAATACCGAAGCGGACGGCTACACCTTCCTGTTCGGCGGAACCACAGCGCTGACCTTCACCCCAATCATCACACCGGTCGAATATGAAATCGATGATTTCGAATATCTCGCCGCCGTGGCGCTGGGGCAGAATGCGATCGTGACCTCGGCCGAGCAGCCCTTCAGCACGTTTGATGAAATCATCGCACATGGCAAAGAGAACCCGATGACCTATGCTCAGCAAACCCCGCTGGACGAAGCCATCATCCGCGCCATTGCGGAAGAGGAAGGGCTTGATCTGGCCATCGTTCCCACAGGCGGCGGTGGCGGCATGGCCCCGCTGGTGCTGGGCCGCGAGGTCGATTTCGCCTATTCGGGCGGGACGCATGCGCAGTATACGCCGACGGGTGAAATGATCGTTGCCGCTTTCATGTCGGCTGAACGCAGCCCTTTCTACCCTGACACCCCGACCCTGATCGAATTGGGCTATGACTACTCGATCGAGGATTATCGCACCATCATCGTGCCGACAGGCGTGCCCGAAGAGGTCAAGGAGCGCCTGATCGCTGCGGCGGAATTTGCCAGCACGCATCAATCCTTTATCGACATCACCGAAGGAAACACGTTCTTCCCGGTAGTGATGATCGGTCAGGAAGAGATGGAAGCCAATGTACGCCGCATCCGTGCTGCAACCGAAGAAGTCATGGCTGACTGATCTGTATTCCGTCCCGCCACCGACAGCGACCTGCTGTCGGTGGCAATCTTTCAAAACAGAACATGTCCTCAATCGCTGCTGTTCGAAGAAATTCTGTATATGAACTGACATCAAGCAACTGTCGATTTGCATGGTTTTTTACTCTCGCGCTGCGATCGCCTAGATTAGCACAGCGATCCGCAAGAATGGCCGCCGCGTGCGCGAGTTCATGGACCAGATCGACCAGCGCCACAAAACGCTGGTGTTCTGCGCCGCGCAGGATCATGCAGCGTTGTTGCGCGACCAGATAAATCAGGTGAAGACCAGCCCCCACTCGAAATAGATGGTGCTGGATTATTCCCAAAAGGTGCCACGGGGGGCAATGGGGGCGTGTGGTCCAGCGCCCCCCGTAGATGGGCCTTCAGAAATTTTGCAAAATTGGCGCAGGACCATAATGACCGCTGGGGTGCTGTGATTGAAGTCGCAGGTGCCTTGAAACACATATAGTCATTCGGCCTCAAAACTAGCTACCAATAGTCGCAGTTCTGCTTAGACTAATGGCGATGGGTGAACAAATCTTGAACGCGCTGTATGCAGAAAGATATCGCGTGTGGCTATTATGTTCTGAAGTGGATTTTATACAATTTCGTCTGGCTCTTAATTGCTGCCCCAGCATTGTCAGCTTGGATGATAGACAACGAGTGGCCTTCACTGCTCTCAAATCTTCTTAACCTGATATATAGCACTTCAATGGTATTCGAGCTATGACTGAATCTGGTGTTTTGGGGATTTGAAAGCTGGCGGTGCATCTGGTTGGATTGTCGTTGCGACACAACCCGCCAACCGAAGAGGACGCACCACCATGGACGAGAGTAAC
>SKGU01000338.1 GCA_007117255.1 Natronohydrobacter sp.
ATTTCGAGTGCGCGAGCGAGCATCTCGGGCAGAACCACCCCGTCGTGTGGCAGCGTGACCACGCGCCCGGCATCATCGACCAGCCGCGCCAGTTGAGTGCCCGGAAAGTGGCCCTGCAGTGTGGTCAGCCGGTCACGATGGCCATGCGCTGCGCGCACCGCGACGGCATAGGCGCCTTCGCTGTGCAAGACACCGGGCAAAGACAGCGCATCCTGCACAGCCTGATCCGTTTGGGTGTTGGACAGCATCAGCGTCACGTCCTGGCGATTGGCTTGCTGAAAGACACTGTCGCCCAAGCGTTCGACTGCATCGAAAATGAAATAGCTCATCACCAGAACGCCCACTGAGGCCGCGACCCCGAAAAGCGTGATCGCCGCGCGACCGGGCCAGCGCAGGATTGAGCGGAAGATCATCATGGTGGTCTGGCGCAAACGGAAGCGGGCAAGCGCCCGATCGGCAATACCTCGACTGAAATGTGGCGGGGCAGGGGGCTGCATGGCTTCAGCCGGGGGAAGCTTCAGAGAGGCCCAGACCGCCCGAAGCCCCCCTAGCCCCACGGTCGCAATGCCGAGAAGCGCCGAGATCACCAGCGCCTGCGTGCCCCGGTCGCGAATGATGAAAGGAAAGCGGAAGAAATCGCCATAAAGGCCGATCATTGCTTCAGCGATCCACCAGCCAAAAGCCCATCCCAGTACTACGCCGATCCCCCCGATCAGCCCTGCGAGCATCAGGTAATGGCTGGCGATTTCACGCCGCCCGTAGCCCAACGCCTTCATCAGCCCGATCTGCGCGCGCTCCATGGCGATCAGCCGCCCCAGCACCATATTCACCAGAAAGGCCGCCACGATCAGGAATATCGGCGGAAGATAGGCAGCCATCGCTCCAAGCTGGCTCAGCTCACCATCGAGAAACGCATGAGAGACCTGACGGTCGCGCCCATGCGCACTGATCCCGCCATAAGGGTCGAGAAGCTGGTCAAGTGCTGCGATAACGGCGCGCGCGTCGGCATCCCGTGTCAAACGCAATGCGACGTCATTGACCGCGCCGCTCATGTCCATCGCGGCGGCAGCGGCGGCCTCGTTCATCCAGATCAGCCCATAGCGACGGTCATCCGGCATCATTGCGCCGGGGGGCATGGTGTAGATGAATTCGGGGCTCAGCACCCAGCCGGTCACAGTGAGTTCGCGCAACTGGCCATTGAGCACGCCCCGAAACCGCGCACCGGGGGTCAGGCCGTGGACTTCAGCGAACGGCTCTGCCAGCGCCACTTCTTCGGGGCGGTCGGGATCGGGCAGGCGACCGAGGCGCACCAGTGGCAGGTTCAACTCCGGCCCGGTGGCAGGCAACGAGATAATGCGCCCGGTCGCTGGTTCTGCCATGCCGTCGATATCAAGCACCGCCTGAAAGCTGATGCGCCCCTCAGCCTGAGCGACACCGGGGATCAGCCGTGCTTGCTGCACAATTTCGGCTGGCGCGCGTGTGGCCCCGGCAAAGATATCGGCGAAGCGGTGGCGCTCGTAATAGGCTGACTGGGTTGCAACCAGCGTGGCTTGAGTCGCCTGCGCGCCAACCAGGACCATGATGCCGCAACCCAGTACCAGCGCAATGGCAAGTGACTGCGCCCAGATCCTGCGCAAGTCGCGCAGCATCTTGCGATTGAGCGCCCTCACCAACTGACCTCGCTGGGTAGCACGCGCGTGGTATTGACCTCGTCACGAATAATTTGCCCATCCGCCAGCACCACAACCCGATGTGCAATGCGCTGAATACTGGCGTTATGGGTGATCAGCACTGTTGCCGTACCCAGATCGCGATTGACTTCATGCAGGGCTTCCAGAACTTGCACGCCGGTCTGGCTGTCCAGTGCGCCTGTTGGCTCGTCGCACAAGAGCACATCGGGACGCTTCGCAATCGCCCGCGCAATGGCAACCCGCTGCTGCTCGCCCCCGGAGAGTTCGGCTGGAAAGTGGTCAATCCGGTGCGCCAGTCCGACCCGGTCAAGGGCTTCCTCTGGCGTCATTGGGTCATGGGCGATTTCCGTAACAAGCGCGACATTCTCGCGCGCGGTCAGGCTTGGGACCAGATTGTAGAATTGGAATACGAAGCCCACATGATCGCGTCGGAACGCTGTCAACTGCCGGTCACTGGCGCGGCTCAGATCCTGATCTCGGAAGAACACCCTGCCGCTTGTGGGTAGATCAAGCCCGCCAAGGATATTGACCAAAGTGGATTTGCCCGACCCTGATGCACCCAGCAGCACCACCATTTCCCCCTCGGCAAGCGACAGGTCCACGCCGCGTAACGCCCAGACTTCGACCATCCCCGTCCGATAAACGCGGGTGACAGCTTCAGTCCTGAAAACAGGTAAACTTGGGATTTCTTGCAGCATGGGCAAAACTTACCAAGGTTCCAAATCAACGTGGAATGATCCATATCATGAATTCGTTCTTCCTGTTGCATACTGCGGTTGCGTGCTGCGAACCTGCCTCGGATGAACACTGGCTGTTGGCTTGCGCCGCGAAAGCCAGCTTTTGCTTACATGCTGAACGCAAACCCAGTCACAATCACAATGAACGTGGCTCCAATACCAAGCATTCGACGTGTGCGCGCACGATCCTGACGCGAACGGGCACCACCCGCATAATCGAAGCGTTCATAAATGATGTTGCGCATGGGCATACCAGCTTCCAGCAACATATCCGAGACAGCCACAACCATCGGTCCAGGCCCGCAGATGAGCGCCGTGGTTGTAGATGCGGTCAACCCGTTCAGCATTTCGGACAGGCGCGCAGGTGTCAGCCTTCCATGCGTCATGTCAGAATCGACTGGCGGGTCTTCACTGAAAAGCCATAGCTGCAAATCCAGTTTTCCAGTGGCTGCGCGCAACTCATCCAGACAGGCAAAATTCTGCGGTTGGCCCACGGCATAGGCCAGCCGCACGGGCCGTGTGTCACCGCGTGCCACCAGATCGCGTAAAATGCCGAGGATGGGTGCAAACCCGACACCGCCACCAATCAGTATTACCGCATCTGCGGTATGTGCTTCGAGTGTGAACTCGCCGTAAGGGCCATCAATGCCAATGACACGGCCTTCAGGCAGGTTTCCGATCTGACTGGTGAAATCGCCAGCTTCCTTGATCAGAAGGCTCAACCCGTCGCGGCTGGGGCTGTCGGCAATGGAAAAGGGATGATCAAACAATGGCAAACGGCCTGTGCCTTCGGTCATCCAGACAAATTGACCGGCATGATACGATATTTGCGGCGTATCAGCATCAGGCTGGATGTCCAGTTCCCACATGCGATCCGCGCGTTTGGTGATCGATTTCAGCCGCCACGGTCTGCGATGCAAACGCCACCAGCGCCAGCCATGTAGCACCAGAACCACCAGGATCACGGCTATCGCGAGAAAATTCCAGAACCATGCAAGCGCGCCTTCGGCGCTGAAGCGGCCAACCGCCCAAGCGTGATGCACACCGCAAAGCACGGCAACCAACCCCAACAGCAGATGCACCGCGCGCCAGGCTTCGTAGGGCCAAGGCAACCTGTCACGGAAAACCGAGGTCGCAACCATGACCATGAATGCAGCCAGGCTAATGACTCCGCTGCGATACACGGGATCGGTCAGATAAAACCTCATCCTGATCCAAGCCAGCTCCGGGTCTTGCAACCAGGTTGGAAAAACGTAGGCCAGCGGGTGCAGCAGAACAGCGACTGCAAGCCACACCACCGCCAGCTTGTGAAATGCCATGATCTTGTCAATGCCAAGCCGACCCGAAACAGCCTCGAACCGGCCTGAGGTCACAAATTGCACCGCCATACCCCAAAGTGCGATCATCCCCATTGCTGCGGCGGCATATTCCCACCTGTCCATGGGGGCGGCGGACTGGGCGCGCGCCAGCAACAAAGGCAGAATGGCTGCAAGCAGATAAATGCTGGCAAGTGCCGGACCATTCAATCGGGGCAGGGGGAAAGGGGTGTTCATGTGATCGCTCATCTGGGTCTGGCCAGTGTCGGGTCAGCCAACTCCTTGATGCGATGATACAGATCAAGGTACGCGCCGAAATTCAATGCAAGCCTTGTGATGCGGGTGTGAACCAACGGAGGACGGAATGCGCCTTATTGCTCTGTTACTTGCCGCAGCACTTGTCATTCCAGCGCCTGCGCGCGCCGAGGGGCTGGACACGTTGGAACGCCTGATTTCCGCATGGCTGGAATCACCGCACGGAAATTACAATGCATTGTCCTTCACCTATTGGAACGAACAGGGCACTGTCCCCGAAAGCTGTGCCATTTGCCATTCTGAAACGGGTTTCATGGATTTTCTGGGTGTGGGCGATCACATTGCCGGTCAGGTTGACCACCCCGGCACGATCAACACGGTGATCGGCTGCGCAAGTTGCCACACCAGCGAAGCGCATGCGCTCGATGCTGTCACCTTCCCCTCTGGGGTCGAGGTGGCGGGGCTTGGCTCGTCTGCCACCTGCATGGTGTGCCATCAGGGCCGCCAATCCAGTGATCACGTCGAGGCTCGCGTCGCAAACATGCCCGAAGATGAGGTGTCAGGCGAACTGGCCTTCGTGAACATTCATTACGCTGCGTCTGCGGCAACCATGCTGGGGGCAGAGGTGCGTCCGGGCTATCAATATGCAGGGCGCAGCTATGCTGGGCGCTTCATGCATGTGCCCGGCGCAGATACCTGCGTCGCTTGCCACGAGCCGCATAGCACCGCAGTTGAAACTGATGGCTGTCTGGCTTGCCATCGTGGCGTGGATGATCTGCGCGACATCCGCACCCAACACCGCGATTTTGCGGGCACGGGCGACCGCTCAGGTGGGATTCACAGCGAGATCATCGCTCTGCAATCCCAGTTGATGGATGCAATCCGCCTCTATGCTGCCGAGATCGCAGGCACGCCGATCGCCTATTCCAACAGCTTTCCCTATTTCTTTGCCGATCCGTCCGGCACGGGCGAGTTGACCCAAGACCAGATCACCCGCGACAACCGTTACCAAAGCTGGACGCCGCGTCTGCTCAAGGCTGCCTATAACTATCAGGTGGCCACAAAAGACCCCGGCGGATATGTGCATAACCCGCGCTACATGCTGCAAATCCTGCATGACAGTCTGGCTGATCTGGCAGGGGCGACAGGGCTGGACGTGTCGCATATTTCACGGCCCTGATATCCCTGCGAGGGCGTCATGGTTGGAACACATAACTTCCCGGCGCAGCCATGAGAGGGGCGTAGCCCTTTTCTGCTGCCCCCATAGGTGGCGCAGGCACCGCATCGCCGGTTTTTGACCGTAGCCATTCGGTCCATTCAGGCCACCATGATCCGGGCTTCGGTGCATGCTGTGCCAACCATGCGTCGGGGCCAGTGTAAAGTGCCCCTTCGGCACGGTGCGACAGGCGGTAATGGCGCCCCTTATGGCCCGGCTCGCTCAGGATGCCGCCGTTATGACCACCTTTGGTCAGCACGAATGTCAGGTCACAATCGGTGAAAAGCTGCGTTTTGTAAACGGACTGCCACGGCGCGATATGGTCGGTTTCCGTGCCGATCACGAACATGGGCGCGGTGATATTCTTCAGTGCGATCACCCGGCTCTCGACTGCAAAACGCCCCGCTGTCAGGCGGTTTTCCAGAAACAATGCGCGTAAATACTCGGAATGCATCCGTGCAGGCATTCGCGTGGTGTCGGCATTCCACACGCCAATATCGCTTGGCAGATCGTCGCGACCCAGAAGATAGCGCTGCACATTGCGCGTATAGATCAGATCCTCTGACCGGATCGCGGCAAAGGCGCGGGCCATTTGCGGGCGGTCCAGATAGCCCTGTTCCCACATCAGATCTTCCAGAAAGGCGATCTGGCTTTCGTCCAGAAACATCAGCAATTCGCCAGCTTCCACGAAATCCACCTGCGCGGCCATCAACGTGATTGATCCCAGCCGCGTGTCGCCATCGCGCGCCATTGTGGCGGCAGTGATGGCCAGCATCGTGCCGCCAAGGCAATAGCCGACCGCGTGCACCGGCACGTCAGGCACAATCGCGGATACAGCATAAATCGCGGCCAGCACACCGCGCTTGCGGTAATCTTCCAGCGAGAGTTCCGCTTGGTCGGCGGTCGGATTGCACCAGGAAATCATGAAGACCGTGAACCCCTGATCCACCAGATACCGCACCATCGAATTATGTGCAGACAGATCCAGAATGTAATATTTCATGATCCATGCAGGCACGATCAGGATCGGCTCTGCCTGCACCATTTCGGTCTGGGGCGCATATTGGATCAATTCGAACAGGTCATTGCGGAACACCACCTGACCGGGGGTGCAGGCCAGATCCTTGCCGATTTCAAACCCTTTCGGGGGCGGGTCGCGATGGCCGCTAAGTGTTTTGAGCATGTCGCGCGAAAATTTGGTCATGCCTTCGGTCAGGTTGCGACCTGCCGTGTCGCGCGTGGCCTCGATGATTTCGGGGTTGAGCCACGGGAAATTGGACGGCGAGACCAGATCAAGCGTCTGGCGGGCCAGAAACCGCGCCCGCTCTGCATCTTCGCGGCACAGACCGCGCATGGGTTCGGTCGCATGGTCCCACCAGTCCTGCACGGCCAGAAAACCCTGTTGCCAGAATGCGTAAGGAGGTTTCTGCCAGTCGGGATGAGTGAATCGGTGGTCATATGGTCTTGGGGTAAAGGGTGGTTCTGCATCACGATCAGTGGTGCTGGCCAACAGCTTGAACATGTTTTGTTGAGCATGTTCGATCAGTTCCAATTGGCGACCTGGCGAGCGCGCCAGATGCTGTGCCCAGTCGCTCCAGGCTTCAATAAAGGCATGGTTTGACACGCCGCCGCTCAGTTTCGCCATCACGCCCCGTGCCGCGCGGTCGAAATGCTGATGAGACTGCTTCGGTTGTAGCGAAGTTGCGGGCGTTACCGCTGGCAGTCGGGCTACGGCAGGGGGATCAAGTTTGCTTTTGGGTGTCTTGGGACGACGGGGAGGCATTGCTTATGTCCTGTTTCTGGAAATGGGCAGGATTGTCGTGTCCGGGTCGAGGCAGGCGCGTATGGCCGTCAGATCAAGAGTTTCTTCGGCTTCCAGCCGCGCCACAAGGCAGGAAATCTCATCGCGGTGCTCTTCGATCAGCGCCACGGCCTTGGTTTCGGCGTCGTGCAGCAACGCCATCACTGCCTGATCGACCCGCGTAGCCGTTTCATCCGAGAAACTTCGCGGTTGCGCAATCTGCTGGCCCAGAAACGGGTGATCTTCGCTCTCACGCAGATCGACAGGGCCGATCTCCGCATCCATGCCCCAGCGCGCGACCATGGACCGCGCCAGCGCTGTGGCGCGGCGGATATCGTCGTCTGCACCCGAACTGACCGAGCCAAGCAACAGCTTTTCCGCCGCCCGCCCGGCCAGCAGCGTGACCAGTTGCGCGCGCAGATACGCCTCAGACAAGGTGTGTCGGTCATGGGCAGGCAGCATATGCGTGCTGCCAAGACTGCGCCCGCGCGGGATAATCGTGACCTTGTAGATCGGATCACCGCCGGGGGCGTAAAAGGCCGCCGCCGTATGCCCGGCCTCATGAACGGCCAGCCGGTGCCGCTCATCCGGCTGTATCGCCAATGTGCGCACAGTGCCCATCATCACCTTGTCGCGCGCCTCATCCAGATCAGCGGGGGTGATGTCGCCGCCCCGACGGCGCGCAGCCGTGATCGCGGCCTCGTTCAGCAGGTTCTTCAGATCGGCGCCGGAAAAGCCCGGCGTGCCTGCGGCGACCTGATCCAGATCGACATCACGATGCAACGGCAGGCCCTTGATGTGCACATTCAGGATCGCGCGCCGGGCGTCCTTGTCGGGCAGCGACAGGGTCACATGCCGGTCAAACCGTCCCGGGCGCAGCAGCGCCGGGTCCAGCACATCGGGGCGGTTGGTGGCGGCCAGCACCACGACCGCCTCGCGCGCGCTGAATCCGTCGAGTTCGGCCAGTATCTGGTTCAGCGTCTGTTCGCGTTCGTCATGGCCCCCGCCCAGACCGGTGCCGCGCGTGCGCCCGATACTGTCCAGTTCATCAATGAAGATGATTGCCGGGGCCTGTTTGCGCGCGGCTTCAAACATCTTGCGCACGCGTCCAGCACCCACCCCTACAAACATCTCCACGAATTCCGATCCCGAAGTCGAAAAGAACGGCACTCCTGCTTCGCCTGCCAGCGCACGCGCCAGAAGCGTCTTGCCGGTGCCGGGTGGCCCCATCAGAAGCACGCCATGCGGCACTGTGGCGCCCACGCGCTGGAACCGGTCCGGATCGCGCAGGAATTCGACCAGTTCCGAGACTTCGCGCTTGGCTTCATCCTGCCCTGCGACATCGGCAAATGTCACCTTGCTGGTCAGCTTGGTGGGTTTCGACGCCCGACCGCTCAGGAAATCCCCCATGCCGCCCAATCCGCCGCCCATACCCCCGCCAATCCCACCCATCATGCGACGACTGAGCCAGAAATAGAAGGCGATGATCAAAATCCATGGCAGAAACCAGATCAAAGTCGAGGGTGCGCGCGGGGCTTCGGCCGTGACTGTGATGTTCATATTTTCCAGCAAAGGCACCAGCGCCGGATCAGGCTGCGCTGGTGTAATTGCCCGCACACGACTGGCACCGTCGGCCCTCTGGTCTTGTAGCGTGGCAACAATCGCTCTTTCCTCCAGCGTCACCTCGCGCACGTCACCATTCCGGATCAGGGTTTTAACTTCGCTATAGGGTGCAGTCACCGTGGCACCGGGCGTGGTTGGTTGCTGCGTGAGCAGGAATGTCAACGCCACCAACCCCAAAACAAACAGCCAAAGCATCTGGTCCTGTCCCGGTTTGCCAGGCTGTTGGGGTGGCATTGGCGTCTTTGGGGTGTTCATCACGCCTCCTCAGTGCATTTGCCTGCCCGTCTCGCAGTAAGAAACAGACAAGCCGGTAAAACCTTACAATACAAAATAGCAATTTCACGGGGATGCGTCCTTGCGATGCATCAAGTTTTTGCATGTCACATATGGCAGAAATCTGACTTCAATAACTTATGCGCATCATCTGCGGCTCTGGTTCGCTTGTTCGTGAAATGATTTCAAGTGCTTGGTGTGTTGCTGACCTTCGCGCCCATGTGGCAACCAACCTTATCGGCCCGGATCAAGCAGCTTGAAGAAATGCTTGCGCCGGGCGGCTCGTGCCATGATGACCCTGTTCACAGAAGTGCCACACCGTGACTGAAAGTCTTGATAGATAAACCTGATTGGATCACGGAATTTCGATATTGATCACTGACCCATAAGCTGTGCTAACCCATACAAAACTGGAGGACCACAGCCATGGCACATGCCAACGCCATAGACACGCATCATATTGACGCCATCATTGCCGCGCATGTCAGGCTCGAAGGTCCGCTTCTGCCGCTTCTTCATGCGCTGCAAGAGGCCTTCGGGTATGTACCGACGCAAGCGTATGCGCCAATTTGCGAGGCGTTGAATATCAGCAAGGCGGAATTGCACGGCGTCATCAGCTTTTACCATGATTTCCGCGATGCCCCCGCCGGGCGGCACGTCGTCAAGATATGCCGTGCCGAGGCTTGTCAGTCTATGGGCGGTGCGGCTTTGGCCGAAAGCGTGCTCGCCAAGCTGGGGCTGGACTGGCACGGCACGACGCGCAATGGCGCGGTCACGATAGAACCGGTCTATTGCCTTGGGCTATGCGCCTGCGCGCCTGCGGCGATGGTGGATGATCGCGTCGTGGGGCGCGTTGACGCCGCGAAATTGGACAAGCTGCTGGCGGAGGCAGGCGCATGAAGATTTTCGTTCCCATGGACAGCGCTGCAAAGGCACTTGGCGCTGATGATGTCGCCGCCGCGCTGCGTGCCGCTGCGCCTGACGCGCAGATCATCCGCACGGGCTCTCGCGGCATGATCTGGCTGGAGCCTTTGGTCGAGGTTGAGGTCGACGGGGTGCGCCACGGCTTCGGCCCGGCAGACCCTGCCGACGTGGCTGCTATTGTGGACGGGACCAGCCCGAAAGCACTTGGTCCGGTCGAAGAGCTGGACTGGATGAAGCGCCAGACCCGGCTGACTTTTGCACGCGTCGGTGTGATCGACCCACTGTCGCTGGAGGATTATCAGGCGCATGGCGGGCTTGCCGGGCTGCGCCGCGCGATTGCAATGACCAGCCAGCAGATCGTGGACGAGGTAAAAGCCTCTGGCCTGCGCGGGCGCGGGGGCGCGGGCTTTCCCACTGGCATCAAATGGCAAACGGTACATGATGCGGATGCGCCGCAGAAATACATCGTCTGCAATGCTGACGAAGGCGATAGCGGCACCTTCGCCGACCGGATGATCATGGAAGGCGATCCCTTCACACTGATCGAAGGCATGGCAATTGCGGGCTTGGGCGTGGGTGCGACACGTGGCTATGTTTACCTGCGTTCGGAATATCCCGATGCGATCCGCGTCATGCGCCAAGCGGTCGATGTTGCGCGC
>SKGU01000352.1 GCA_007117255.1 Natronohydrobacter sp.
AACAAAATCGGGTAATCCGGGCAGAGATCGAGGCAGTTCGATGACGGAAATGGCATATGGTGCCGCGCATATGCGCGTGGTTGAACCTGTTCTTCCGAAATGGTGGCGCACAATCGACCGGGTCACATTGACTGCGGTATTACTACTGATGGCAGTCGGGTTACTGTTGGGATTGGCGGCCTCGCCGCCACTGGCCACGCGCAACGGATTGCCGCCGTTCTTCTATGTCCAGCGACAGGTGTTTTTCGGTCTTCTTGGGATTGCGGCGATGATCGCAATGTCCATGTGTTCGCCCGAACGTATCCGACGTTTTGCGGTTGTCGGCTTTTTTATCGCGCTGCTGTCGTTGGTGTTGCTGCCATTCTTCGGGACGGATTTTGGCAAAGGGGCAACACGCTGGTTCAGCTTTGGACTTGGCTCCATGCAACCGTCGGAGTTTCTCAAACCCATGCTGGCGGTGTTTTCTGCATGGTTGCTGGCCTCCGGTCAGGAGCCATCCGGCCCGCCGGGAAAGACCTTGTCGCTGGGATTCGTCTTGCTGGTTATCGGTCTGCTGGTCATCCAACCCGATTTTGGACAGGCCGCGCTGATCGCCGCAGGCTGGATGATCATGTACTTTCTGGCTGGTGCGCCCATGATGCTGCTGATCGGTTTCGCGGCGCTGGTTGTGCTGGGTGGCTACACTGCCTATCAGAACTCCGAGCATTTTGCGCGCCGGATCGACGGTTTTCTGACCGCTGAAATCGACCCGCGCACCCAGATGGGCTATGCACAGAATGCCATATCCGAGGGCGGTTTCTTCGGTGCTGGTGTGGGTGAGGGCCGAGTGAAATGGTCACTGCCGGATGCCCATACTGACTTTATTATTGCCGTGGCGGCTGAAGAATACGGGCTGGTGCTGGTGCTTTTCATCATTGGTCTTTATGCCACGATCCTTATGCGCTCATTGTTCCGGCTGATGCGTGAGCGTGATATGTTCATCCGGCTTGCAGGCGTTGGGATTGTGGTGGTGTTCTCGATGCAGGCGATGATTAACATGGGGGTAGCGGCACGGCTGCTGCCATCGAAAGGCATGACTCTGCCGTTCATCAGCTATGGTGGCTCATCGTTGCTTGCGACAGGGATTGCAATCGGTATGCTTCTGGCATTCACGCGCACAAGGCCGCAGGGCGAAATCGGCGAGATTCTCTCGCGGCGCGCGTCAGCCTGAGGGGCATCATCATGGCCAAGCCGCCACTAGTTCTGATCGCAGCCGGGGGCACAGGTGGGCATATGTTTCCCGCGCAAGCCTTGGCAGAGGAGTTGCTGGCGCGTGGCTGGCGTGTGAAGCTGTCCACTGATGCGCGCGGGGCACGCTATGCGGGCGGCTTTCCTGAGGATGTGAAGATCGAACAGGTGCGCGCAGCGACTTTCGCGCGTGGTGGGCTGGCAGAAAAGGCAAAGGTTCCGTTTCAGTTGCTCGCTGGCGCGCTTCGGGCTGCGTTCGGCATGATCCTGGACCGGCCGCGCGTGGTCGTCGGGTTCGGGGGGTATCCCTCCATTCCGGCGCTGTCGGCGGCATGGGTGCTGCGCGTGCCGCGCATGATCCATGAACAAAATGGCGTTCTGGGGCGGGTGAACCAGATATTTGCGCGCCGGGTGAACCGGCTGGCTTGTGGCATCTGGCCAACCCAGATGACAGAAGGGCTGGACGCTGTTTTCACGGGAAACCCTGTGCGCGCGGCGGTACAGGAACGCGCGGGCGCGGGCTACATTCCGCCAGGCGATTACCCGATGGATCTGCTTGTCATTGGTGGGTCGCAGGGCGCGCGCATCCTGTCGGATGTGGTGCCCGAAGCCGTTGCGCGCCTGCCAGATGAGATCAAGCGCAATCTGACAGTGGCGCATCAGGCGCGCGACGAAGATCTTGAGCGCGTCATCGCCACATATGAGGCGGGCGGCGTTGCTGCAGAAATTGCGCCTTTCTTCACCGATATTCCGCGCCGCTTGTCGGAATGTCAGTTGGTGATCAGCCGTGCAGGAGCGTCATCAGTTGCTGATATTTCGGTGATCGGGCGGCCTTCGGTGCTTGTGCCTTATGCTGCTGCTGCTGCCAATCATCAGGCCGCAAATGCAAAGATGCTCTCAAGTGTTGAAGCGGCTGTCGTCTTTCCAGAAGCCCATTTCACCGCTGATGCGCTGTGTGAAACACTGCTGTCGATCCTGACCAACCCCAAAGGGGCCGAGACCATGGCGCAGGCCGCGCTGCGCGCAGGGCGTGCGGATGCGGCTGTGCAACTGGCGGAGATGGTCGAAACCCTTGGCCGAAAGGACCCGAAATGAGCCCAGCCACCAAACTGCCCACCGATATCGGACCGATCCATTTCATCGGCATTGGCGGCATTGGCATGTCCGGTATTGCCGAGGTGCTGATGACACTTGGATATGATGTGCAGGGCTCTGACATGAAAGCCAGCGCCATTACCGACCGGCTGGAGAGTTTGGGCGCGCAAGTGATGATCGGACAAAAAGCCGATAATCTGGGCGCGGCGGCCGTGATCGTGGTGTCTACCGCGATCAAACAGGACAACCCCGAACTGCTGGAGGCCCGCCGCCTTGGCCTGCCCGTTGTGCGCCGCGCCGAGATGCTGGCAGAACTGATGCGCCTGCGCTCCAACATTGCCATTGGCGGCACACATGGCAAGACCACCACAACCACGATGGTTGCAGCCCTGCTGGACGAAGGCCAGCTTGACCCGACCGTGATCAATGGCGGTGTGATCCATGCATATGG
>SKGU01000182.1 GCA_007117255.1 Natronohydrobacter sp.
ATGCCCTGCTGGCGGGTGAAAGCGCGCTGCGCGCCGCAACCGAGGCCGAACGCGCGACCGAACGCGCGGCCTCTGACGCGCGCGAAGCCCGTGCCCGCGCCGAGGCGCGCTGCGATGCGGCGCGCGAAACTGTCGCCGCTGCACAAGCGCGCATCAGCGAAGACATGGATTGCACACCCGATGCGCTTCTGGCCACGCTGGACGCTGATCCCGACGAGATGGCCGATATCCGCGCGATGGAAGACGAATTGTCCCGGCTGCGGCGCGCGCGCGATGCGCTTGGCGCGGTCAACCTGCGCGCCGAAGAGGATGCACGCGAAGTCACGGCAGAGCATGACACGCTGGTTCAGGAAAAGGCCGATCTGGAAGCTGCGATCACAAGGTTGCGCTCTGGCATCAATGCGCTGAACCGCGAAGGACGCGAACGGCTGCTGGTGGCTTTTGACAAGGTGAATGCCAGCTTCACCACGCTGTTCACCCATCTGTTCACGGGGGGCGAAGCGCGGCTGGTGCTGGTGGAAAGCGACGATCCGCTGGATGCGGGGCTGGAGATCATGTGCCAGCCACCCGGCAAGAAGCTGTCCACGCTGTCGCTTCTGTCGGGGGGCGAGCAGACCCTGACGGCGCTGGCGCTGATTTTCGCGGTGTTTCTGGCCAACCCGGCCCCGATCTGCGTGCTCGACGAGGTGGACGCGCCGCTGGACGATGCCAATGTGGCGCGCTTCTGTGACCTGCTGGATGAAATGATCCGCCGCGCCGATACGCGCTACCTGATCATCACGCATAACGCGTTGAGCATGGCGCGCATGGACCGGCTGTTTGGTGTCACCATGGCCGAACGCGGGGTCAGCCAGTTGGTCAGCGTCGATCTGAAGGCGGCGGAAACGCTGGTCGCATAATCCTGCATCCAGTGGCAAACACCAAGACGCCCCCGCATTGACATGCAGGGACGCAGTCCAGCACCTGAGCGCCGGAATATGGACGCTCAATAGGGCGAGCGGCAGTGATATGTCTTGCCGCTATAAGCGCGCCATGTGTTGGTATGGCGGTTGTAGGATTTGTATTTGGCAGCGCACCAATTGTAATGCGCGTTGGAATAGCCGTGATGCACACGCGGTGCATGATGCCGGTGATTGTAGTGCCTGTGGTGACGATGACGGTTGTAGTGGTGGCGCTTGGTGTAGTGCCGCTTCTTGTACTGTGCTTGATACAACTCGGCCTCAACGGTCGTGCCTGGCAGAACGCCGGTTGCTGTTGTTACCTTTGGTGCGGCTGAGGCACCGCCTGCGAAAATGGTAAAGGCAAGGCCGAGGGCCATTATCTTCTTGATCATTGGTCTCTCCTGTCAAATGCTTTCAGTTAAAATGACCGTAGTTTCGAACCCGGTCTGCTACAGCCAATTGCTGCGGCACCGTCATCAGACCTCAACAGGTGTTAGCGGCACGTTATGGTCTGTCTAACGGGTCTGAGGCTGGACAAGCGAAACCATCTGACCTTATCACAAGAGCGTCTCCTTCGAGTTTGCTGCCATGCCAAATCGTCAATCGACTGCGCTGTTCACCCCGGTCCTGATCGGCGGCTGCATCATCATCATGATCAGCTTCGCGATCCGTGCAAGTTTCGGGGTGTTTCAGATTCCGATTGCCGAAGAATTCGGCTGGCTGCGCGCCGAATTCTCGCTGGCGATTGCAATCCAGAACCTTGCCTGGGGCATAGGTCAGCCGATTTTCGGCGCGATTGCCGAACGTTTCGGCGACCGGCGCGCGATCATTCTGGGCGCGCTGGTTTATGCGGCGGGGCTGGTGCTGTCGTCATTTGCTGTGACGCCCGGCGCGCATCAGTTTCTGGAAATCCTTGTAGGTTTTGGGATTGCGGGAACGGGTTTCGGGGTGATCCTTGCCGTTGTCGGGCGCGCAGCATCGGACGAGCATCGCAGCCTTGCGCTGGGGATCGCCACAGCGGCAGGCAGTGCCGGGCAGGTTTTCGGCGCACCTGTAGCTGAGATATTGCTGGGCTTTTATTCCTGGCAGGTGGTTTTCGTGCTTTTTGCAGGGGCGATCCTGCTGACGCTCTTGGCGCTGCCGATGATGCGCAGCCCCGCGCCCGCCAGCCGCGCGGAACTGGAACAAAGCATGGGGGCCGCGCTGACGCAGGCGTTTCGGGACCCAAGTTTCACACTGATCTTTCTGGGCTTCTTCTCCTGTGGTTATCAACTGGCCTTTGTCACCGCGCATTTCCCAGCCATGGTGACAGAAATGTGCGGCCCCATCGCGCCGGACGGGATGCTGGCGGCGTTCGGGATCACGACCACATCCGCGCTGGGGGCGGTGGCGATATCGCTGATCGGGCTGGCCAATATCGCGGGCACGATTGCAGCCGCCTGGCTGGGCAAGCGCTATTCCAAGAAATACCTGCTGGCGGGCATTTACATGGCGCGCACTGTGATTGCGGCGGCCTTCATCCTGTCGCCCATCACGCCGGGGTCGGTGCTGTTATTCTCGCTTCTGATGGGGGCCTTGTGGCTGGCGACCGTGCCGCTGACATCCGGGCTGATCGCGCATATCTATGGGTTGCGCTACATGGGCACGCTTTACGGGATCGTGTTTTTCTCTCACCAGCTGGGCAGCTTTCTGGGCGTCTGGCTGGGGGGCGCGCTCTATGATCTGCATGGCGACTACACACTGGTCTGGTGGGTCGGTGTGGCTGTCGGGCTGTTTTCGGCCATTGTGCATCTGCCCGTGCGGGAACGGGCGCTGAACCTGCGGCCTG
>SKGU01000017.1 GCA_007117255.1 Natronohydrobacter sp.
ACCGGAATGCCAGCCGCCGCCATATGCGCTTTGGCCTCGCCAATCGTGTATTCGCCGAAATGGAAGATCGACGCGGCCAATACAGCAGAGGCCCCCGCCACCGTCACCCCTTCGACCAGATGATCCAGATTGCCCACCCCGCCCGACGCGATCACGGGTATGCGTACCGCATCCACAATCGCGCGCGTCAGCGGCAGGTTGAACCCCGCCCGCGTGCCGTCCCGGTCCATCGAGGTCAGCAGGATTTCCCCCGCCCCCTTGGCGGCAACAGTCCGTGCAAATTCCACTGCATCAATGCCCGTCGGCTTGCGGCCCCCATGTGTGAAAATCTCCCATTTTCCAGGGCTGACAGTCTTGGCGTCGATCGCCACCACAATGCACTGACTGCCGAAGCGGTCTGCTGCGCGGGCTACCACATCGGGGTCAGCCACGGCCGCAGAATTGAATGACACCTTGTCCGCGCCTGCCAGCAGCAATGCGCGCACATCCTCTGCACTGCGCACGCCGCCGCCCACGGTTAGCGGCATGAAACAGTTTTCCGCCGTGCGCGTGACCAGATCGAACATTGTGCCGCGGTTTTCATGCGTGGCGTGAATGTCCAGAAAGCACAGCTCGTCCGCGCCCGCTGCGTCATAGGCTTTGGCGGCCTCGACCGGATCGCCGGCATCGATCAGATCGACAAAATTCACGCCCTTGACCACGCGGCCATCAGCGACATCAAGGCAGGGGATGATACGAGTTTTCAACATGGCTTTGTCATAGCCTGTGGGTGCGGCCCGGAAAAGGGCGAATTGATGCGGATCAAGGACATCCTTTGCGCTGTCCTGCAAAGTTGTTCAGGTAAACTGGAGGGCACCATGATCGATATCACCGAACGGCTTGCGCAACTGAAGGCACGTCAGTTGGAATTGACCGCGCGCATGAGCTTCCTGGATCAGGAACTGTCCGAACATGGCAGCCCCGATTGGGAAGATAACGCGACCGAGCACGAAGATGACGAAACACTAGAGGCGCTGGGCCTCGCAGCGCAAGCCGAATTGCAGATGATTGATGCTGCGTTGAGCCGGATTGAAGCTGGTGAATACGGGTTTTGTGTCAAATGTGGTGTGGAAATCCTGGCCGCGCGTCTGGACCTGTTGCCAGCAACCCCATTCTGCCGCGATTGCGCGCAATAACTTGCGTGGGCGCGCGACTGGTTCTATACGCGCGCCATGTTGGATCAATCCTCGAACCGCCCCGAATTGCCGCCGGAAATAGCCCGGCGACGCACCTTTGCCATCATCTCGCACCCCGATGCGGGCAAGACCACGCTGACTGAGAAATTCCTTCTCTTCGGTGGTGCAATCCAGATGGCAGGGCAGGTGCGCGCCAAAGGTGAGGCACGGCGTACCCGATCTGACTTCATGCAGATGGAAAAAGATCGTGGTATCTCGGTTTCGGCCTCTGCCATGTCGTTTGATTTCGCGCAATATCGCTACAATCTGGTCGATACTCCCGGCCATTCGGATTTTTCTGAAGACACCTACCGCACCCTGACTGCGGTGGATGCCGCCATCATGGTGATTGATGGTGCCAAGGGGGTTGAAAGCCAGACCCGCAAACTGTTCGAAGTCTGTCGCTTGCGCGATCTGCCGATCCTGACTTTCTGCAACAAGATGGACCGCGAAAGCCGCGAAACCTTCGATATTATTGACGAAATTCAACAAAACCTCGCTATTGACGTAACGCCCGCAAGCTGGCCCATCGGTACCGGCGCAGAGTTTATCGGCTGTTATGATTTGCTGCGCGACCGGCTGGAACTGATGGACCGGGCGGATCGAAACAAACGCGGCGAATCGATCGTGCTCAACGGGCTGGACGATCCGGCGATGGAAGCGCATGTGCCCGCCGATCTTCTGGCGAAACTGCGTGAAGAGGTCGAGATGGCGCGCGAATTGCTGCCGCCGCTCAATCCGCAATCCGTGCTCGAAGGGCATCTGACCCCGATCTGGTTCGGCTCTGCGATTAATTCATTCGGTGTCAAGGAACTGATGGAAGGGATCGCGAGTTATGCGCCCCAACCCCAGATCCAAAAGGCAGAATCGCGGCAGGTCGCTCCGGAAGAAGGCAAGGTGTCTGGCTTTGTTTTCAAGGTTCAGGCCAATATGGACCCCAAACATCGTGACCGCGTGGCCTTTGTGCGTCTGGCCTCCGGCCATTTTGAACGTGGGATGAAACTGACGCATGTGCGCTCGAAAAAACAGATGACTGTGGCCAGCCCGGTGCTGTTTCTGGCCGCCGACCGTGAATTGGCCGAAGAAGCTTGGGCCGGGGATATCATCGGCATTCCGAACCACGGCCAGTTGCGTATCGGGGATGCGCTGACCGAAGGTGAGGCGCTGCGCTTCACGGGCATCCCGTCTTTTGCGCCGGAACTGCTGCAAGCCTGCCGCGCGGGCGATCCGATGAAGGCCAAGCATCTGGACAAGGCACTGATGCAATTCGCCGAAGAAGGCGCGGCCAAGGTGTTCAAGCCTGTCTTCGGCTCTGGCTTCATCGTCGGTGTTGTGGGGCAGTTGCAATTCGAGGTTCTGGCCAGCCGGATCGAACTGGAATACGGCCTGCCGGTCCGGTTCGAGCCGACGCAATTCACCTCCGCCCGCTGGGTCATGGGTGACAAGCTGGCAGTTGAGAAATTCGCCGCCGCCAACAAGCAGCATATGGCCGAAGACAGCGATGGCGACCCGGTCTTCATGACTCGTCTGCAATGGGATATCGACAGGGTGGCGCGCGACTATCCCGATGTGCGTCTGACCGCGACCAAGGACATGATGGTCTGATGCGCCGCGATTGTGCGCCAAGACATGGAAGTGGTGATGTAGGGTGCGTGGTGTACCACGCACCTTACGGCGAGCTTCCGCGTCAATAGCTGCGGATCAGCCCGACAAGACGCCCCTGAACCTGAACCTGATCATCCCGTAGCATGCGCGTCTCGTAAGCCGGGTTCGCCGCTTCCAGCGCAATCATGCCATTCTGGCGACGGAAGCGCTTCAGCGTCGCTTCCAGACCTTCGACCAAAGCAACAACGATATCACCGTTATCTGCGGTATCCTGTTCCCGGATCACCACGATATCCCCATCATTGATGCCCAGATCGATCATGGAATCGCCCTGCACTTCAAGCGCGTAATGGCTGGACTTTCCGCGCAGCATTGACCCCGGCACGGCGATATCACGCACAACTTCGCTGATTGCCTCAATCGGCGTGCCTGCCGCGATCCGGCCCATGATGGGCAGCGTCAATGCCGCCGCTTCGACAGGCATGGCTTGGGCAGGTGGTTTGGGTTTGTCTTTCGCACCCCCGTCGATCACACGCACCTCGTTGCCCTGCTTCGACAGCGCGTCAGGCAGTTTCAGCACCTCGATCGCGCGGGCGCGGTGTGGCAGGCGCCGAATGAAGCCACGTTCCTCAAGCGCCGTGATCAGGCGATGAATGCCAGACTTGGACCGCAGATCCAGCGCATCTTTCATCTCATCGAATGACGGCGCGACCCCTTCGGCTTCCATCCGTGTATGGATGAGTTTGAGTAGGTCAATCTGCTTGCGTGTCAGCATAAGCGTGCTCCCTGACTAGGCCACCGCCCCACATATTCACATTATGTTCTAACTCTGTTCCAGTGTTCTGTCAACAGGATCACAAAGCGATATACCGCATTTGTTCACCCGCCTTGCGTGGTCCGTCCTGCGCAGGGTGGATCAGTAGCGCCGTGGCGCTGCACAACACACTCAGAAGCGCGCTGTCCTGACTGGACAGAGGCGTAATGCTGGGGCCGGGACCAAGGGTCGCGCGCATGAAATGCGTTCGCGGGCCGTTCGCGGGCAGGTCCACGGTCAGTTCTGCGGTGGCCGTGGGCAGCGGGTAGGCCCCAAGCCCCTGCATCGCGCGCAAAGCAGGCCGCAGAAACAGCTGGGCGCACACGATGGAGGAGACCGGGTTGCCCGGCAGACCAAGCAGCATCGAACCGCCCATCCTGCCAGCCATCAGCGGTTTGCCGGGGCGCATTGCGACCTTATAGAACGACCGCACCGCACCCAGGCTTTCCGCCACTGGTCCGACCAGATCATGGTCGCCCACTGAGGCCCCGCCAATGGTCACGATCAGATCAGCGCCAGCGGCCAGTTCAAAGACTGCCCGCAAGCTTGCTTCCGTGTCCGCTGCGATCGGCAGAATGCGCGCCGTTGCCCCCTCGGCTTCTGCCAAGGCTTTGATTGCATAGGTATTTGACGCAATGATCTGATCAGGGCGGGGCGTCTCACCGGGCATGACAAGCTCATCACCCGTGGCAATGATTGCCACATCGGGGCGCTTGGCCACAGTGACGCGCGCGCAGTTCATCGCCGCCAGAAGCGAGACCTCAGACCCCGTCAATCGACGCGGGGCGCTGATCTGATCACCGGCACGGAAATCCTGACCCTGCGGGCGGATATTCGCACCTTCTGCAATCGCGCTGGTCAGAGTGATCCCCTCCCCATCGCGAGTGGTATCTTCCTGAATGACGACGGAATTCGTCCCATCCGGCACAGGCGCACCCGTAAAGATGCGCACTGCTTCACCCGGCTTGACGGCACCGTCAAAAGCGTGACCGGCAGCAGCTTGCCCGATAACGTGCAGGCGTGTTCCGGCAGCGACGGGACCATTAACCGCATAGCCATCCATTGCGGATGCCGCAAAAGGCGGCTGGTCGCGTTCGGCCCGTGCGGATTGCCGCAAGATGCGTCCAGCTGCGTGCTCCAGCGTCACCTCTTCCGTGCCCTGCGGTGTAATCAACTCGAACACCCGGCTCAGCGCATCTTCGACCGAGATCACGGCGCGGCCTCGTAGCGCCCGGATTTGCCGCCGTCTTTCAGCACAACCCGTGTGCCCGTGATGGTCATGGATTTCTCTGCCGCCTTGAGCATGTCATAGACCGTCAGCGCCGCGACCGAGGCCGCTGTGAGCGCTTCCATCTCCACCCCCGTCTGGCCAGTGGTGCGCACTTCGGCTCGGATGCGCACGCCCGGCAGTTCCGGGTCTGGCGTCAGATCGACCGAAACCTTGGTGATCGGCAGTGGATGGCACAGCGGGATCAGATCAGCACAGCGCTTGGCCCCCATGATCCCCGCCAATCGCGCAACGCCCAGAACATCGCCTTTTTTCGCCCGTCCCTCGATAATCAGGGCCAGTGTTTCAGGCAGCATATGGACAGCGCTTTCGGCCACAGCAACCCGCGCGGTATGGGACTTTTGCGACACGTCAACCATATGCGCATGCCCGTCAGCGTCAAAATGTGTCAGTTTCTCCACATCACACCTCTGCCGGCACGGGGTTGGCCAAAAGCGCACGGGTTGCCCCTACGACATCTTCCTGCCGCATCAGGCTTTCGCCAATCAGGAAGCTGCGCGCGCCAAAACCCGCCAGATCAGCCAGATCATCAGGGGTGTAAATCCCGCTTTCGGCAATCAGCCGCTTGCCTTCAGGGACCAGTTTCGACAGACGCCGCGTGGTTTCCAGCGTGACCTCGAAGGTCTTCAGGTTGCGGTTATTCACCCCCAGCAGTGACGATTTCAGCGCCAAAGCGCGCTCAAGTTCATCTTCATCATGCACTTCGACCAGCACATCCATGCCCCAGCCAAAGGCCGCATCTTCCAATTCCTGCGCCTGCGCGTCCGAGACTGAGGCCATGATGATCAGAATGCAATCGCCATGCAGCGCGCGGGCCTCTGCCACCTGATAGATGTCATACATGAAATCCTTGCGCAGCGCGGGCAGGGCAGTCGCTTCGCGCGCTGCGGTCAGAAACGCATCCGCGCCCTGAAAACTGGGAGTGTCCGTCAGCACGCTCAGACAGGTCGCGCCGCCCGCTTCATAGGCGCGTGCCAGTCCGGGCGGGTCGAAATCCGCCCGGATCAACCCCTTGGAGGGGCTGGCTTTCTTGATCTCGGCAATCAGCCCGTAGCCCGTGGCTTCGGCCCGCGCCAGCGCATCGGCAAAGCCGCGCGGGGCAGGGGCCGCGCGGGCCGCGTCCTCGACCCCCGCCAGCGGGCGCGCGGCCTTGCGGGCGGCAACCTCTTCCAGCTTGTAGGCTTTGATCTTGTCCAGAATGGTGGCCATTTCGCCCTCCGAATTTAGGATTTCACCGGGCTGATGCGCGCAAGTGCGTCCACTGCACGCATGGCGGCACCTGAAGCAAGGCTCTCGCGCCCCTGCGCCACGCCGTCGCGCAGATCAGCAGCCTTGCCCGCAATCACCAGCGCCGCGGCCGTGTTCAAAAGCACCGCATTGCGGTACGCGGGACGGCCCGCGCCCGTCAGCACGGCCCGCAATTCGCGCGCATTCTCGGCCGGTGCGCCGCCCAGCAGATCTTCGAATGGATGCACCGGCAAGCCCGCTTCTTCGGGGTGCAAGCTGAACTCGCGCAAGGCCCCGTCTTCCAGCGCAACGACGGCACTTTCAGCGGCAATCGACAACTCATCCGTGCCATCACCGCCATGCACCAGCCACGCCCGCTCAGTCCCAAGTGCGGCCAGCGTTTCGGCCATCGGGCGCAGCAAATCGGCTGTAAACGCGCCGGTCAATTGATATTTCACCCCCGCCGGGTTGGTCAGCGGGCCAAGGATGTTGAAAATCGTCCGCGTGCCAAGCTCCATGCGCACAGGGCCGACATGGCGCATGGCCGGGTGATGCATGGGGGCCATCATGAAGCCGATGCCCGCCTCATTCAGGGCGCGCTCAACCACCTCGGCTCCGGCCATCACCTCGATGCCCAAAGCGCCCAAGGCATCCGCTGCGCCGGATTTCGACGACAGGTTGCGATTGCCATGTTTGGCCACCACCACCCCCGCACCCGCCACCACAAAGGCCGTCGCGGTCGAGATATTCAGCGTGCCCTTGCCATCGCCCCCGGTGCCGACAATGTCCATCGCCCCCTCTGGCGCGCGTACCTTGACGCATTTGGCGCGCATCACGGCAGCGGCGGCTGCATATTCATCTACTGTTTCGCCCCGCGTGCGCAGTGCCATCAGAAACCCCCCAGTCTGCGCGGGGGTGGTTTGTCCGTCAAACAGCAGGTTGAAGGCCACTTCGGCCTCAGACCGGGTCAGCGGGCGTGTGGCGGCAATGCCGATCAGGGGTTTGAGATCATCCATCATGCCAGTGCCGCCGACCGATCCAGAAAATTGCGCAGCATCGCATGGCCATGTTCGGAGCGGATGCTTTCAGGGTGGAACTGCACGCCCTCAATGGGCAAGTCGCGGTGCCGCAGCCCCATGATCAGCCCATCTTCCAGCCAGCTTGTGATTTCCAGACAATTCGGCAGGCTGTCACGCTCGACGACCAGCGAATGATAGCGCGTGGCCATCAAGGGCGAGGGCAGGCCCGCGAACACGCCTTCACCTGCATGATGCATCTGACCCAGTTTGCCATGCACGATCGAGGGCGCGCGCACAACGCGACCACCAAATGCCTGACCAATGGTCTGATGACCCAGACAGACGCCCAGAAGTGGAATACGCGCTTCGGCCGCCGCCAGTGTCAGTGGCAGGCAGATGCCAGCCTGATCAGGATCACAGGGGCCGGGTGAAAGCACAATCGCCGAGGGGTCCAGCCCCATCGCGGCCTGTACATCCAGCGCATCATTGCGTTTGACCACCACATCTGCGCCAAGTTCACCAAAATAGTGAACAAGGTTATAGGTGAAGCTGTCATAGTTATCGATCAGCAGCAGCATGGCACAGGCTCCGGTCGCTAGGCCCCTCATGCGACTACATGCCCGCGCGCGATGGGCAAGGTCAAGGGCGCGGCTGCCAATCTGTTTGATCCGCGCGCGCATTTGTGGGAGAATCAGATATTCAGGCGCGGGACAAGCGCAAGGCAGGTAGTATGGGGTCAGGTGTGAATACGTCTCTTCTTGCAGGGCTGGGCGCTGGCACGGCACTGGTCGCCGCGGGCGTTATCGGGGCCAGCTTTCTGTTTCCACCAGCGCCACGCGATCTGGTGCAGGAGGCGCCAGCAGCCGCCGAACAGGTGCAGGCTGACATGCCGGTGACGCAGGAACTTGATCCACCGCTGCAACCCGATACCACGTCGCCCGACAGCGAATTGACGGAATTGCCACGCGCAGAAGAACCAGCGGCAGAAACCATGGCAGACCCTGTGCCAGAGTTTGCGACAGAGCTAGACCCGGACCTTGCGCGCGCCGACCCAGTACCGCAGCCTGCGCTTGAAGAAGAGCCAGACCTGACCGAAGTGCCGCCAGAGACCCCCCCCTTGGCTGCGCCGCGTATGTCAGATGAAAACCCGGTTGAGCCCGACGCGCTTGCCGAAGATGCGCCTCCGACCCCACCCGCGCAAGAATCGCTCTCGCCGCAGGCGCGTCTGCCATCGGGGCGTTTGCCCATGCCACGCACCGAAAGTGGAGTGTCGCTGCCACAAGTCCAGTTGCCGCCCGCGCCAACCCCAGACGCAACTGACCCCGCGATCAGCGACGATGTCGCACAATCGGCAGAGGCAGAACAGATCACGACGCAAGAACAAGACAGTATCGCTCTGCCCGGAACGCGCGTTTCAGGTCTGCCCCTTATTGGTGTGGGGGACCCCAGCCCCCCAGATGCCGGAACAGTTTTCGCACCCGAACAGGCCGCGATTTCCGCACTAGAGCGCAATTCGCTGTATTCGGGCACCAGCAATGGGCCGAAAATGGCGCTGATCCTCAACGATCCGGGCTTGCCGATGGTGATGCGCCGGGCGCTCGCTGCAATAGATTTCCCATTCACCGTAGCGCTGAACCCGCTAGACAGCTCGGCACCGGAAGCAGCAGAAATCTACAACGAAGCGGGCAAGGAAGTCCTGATACTGGCCACCAGCATTCCCAACGGCGCGACAGCGACAGATCTTGATGTCAGCTTCAATGCCTTTTTCGCCAGCCTGCCCATGGCCGTTGGCGTGATTGACCTGCCAGAGACAGGCTTTGGGCGCAATGCACGTCTTCTCGGCGATGTCCTGCCGCTCTTGCGTCAGGACGGTCACGCCCTGGTGACTTTTTCTGGCGGGCTCGCGCAAGCCGCGCGAGCGGCCGAAGCGGCTGGTGTGCGCCATGCCGAGGTCTTTCGTGTGCTCGACTCCGGCGATGACAGCGCCTTCACAATCCGCCGTTTTCTGGACCGCGCCGTCTTTCAAGCCAGCCAGATCGGCGAAGTGATCGTTTTTGGCGATGCGTCCAATGATGTCACGATGGAAGCGATTGAAATGTGGCGTTCCAACAGTCGCCTTGATCAGATCAACCTCGTGCCTGTGTCCGGGATTCTGCTTGATCAGTGATCCGGTTCAATTCCGGTCTTGATGCACCCGCCGCCCCGGTCTAGACCGGGTGCGTGGGCCGCTTGCTGGAACTGGTAGACAGACCGGACTTAAAATCCGTTGCTCGTAAGGGCGTGTGGGTTCGATTCCCACAGCGGCCACCACCACTCGTCATGGATTTATGCGAATGGGTGTGCCGTCGCGTACCATCGCATAGATATCTTCCATCTCTCTGTCGGTTACAGCTATGCATCCATCTGTCCAGTCGCCGCGCGCGCGCTGGAAGCGTGGGCCTTGACCGTGGATGAAAATGTCGCCGCCGGGACGCCAGCCATTGGCTTCGGCATGTGCGATGTCAGCTTCATTGGGGTAGTCGATCCCGATAGACAGATGAAAGGCGCTGTTAGGATTGCGCCGGTCGATGATGTAATCACCTTCCGGGGTGCGGCGATCCCCTTCGCGCTGCTTGTGGCCGAACGGGTTGCCACCTAGCTGGACATTAAATGTACGCAAACGGCGGTTGTGATGCCACAATTCCATCTTGCGGGCGCTTTTGTGAACAACAACTTGCGTGACTTCAGGCCCATTATAGGTGCGGAATTTGCTCGGCGGTTTGCCGCAAGACGCCACAATGCCGACCAGCACTAGGGCGACAAGAACACGAAAGAAACTCATCTGACTGCCTCTGATTTTTGTCATGACCATGCCGCATTGGCACGATTCTGCCAAGGGGCTGCACGCGCAGTCACGCATCTGTCATTCGGCAGGTGCCGAGTTGTCCTTTTCCTTGGCTTCCGAAGCCGAAAGCCGTTCTTCGATCGCAGTCAGGCGCTTGAGCACTTCATCTCGGTAATCCTCGGTGGCCTGATTGCTTTCGGCGGCATGCGCGTCCTGCATCGAGTTCACGATCAGACCGACCAGCAAGTTCACCACAGCGAAGGTTGTGACCATGATGAAGGGCACAAAGAACGCCCATGCATAGGGGTAAACCTCCATCACCGGGCGCACGATGCCCATCGACCACGATTCCAGCGTCATGATCTGGAACAGTGAATAGGCCGAAT
>SKGU01000139.1 GCA_007117255.1 Natronohydrobacter sp.
AGAAAGCGCATCAGCCCGGCAATCTTGCCCGGACGCCCGATCAAGCGGCAATGCAACCCGATCGACAGCATCTTTGGCGCGCCGTCTACGCCTTCGGCATAGAGCACATCGAAGGCGTCTTTAAGATACTCCTCGAAATCGCGCCCTGTCACCCAACCCGGCGCTGTGGCGAAGCGCATGTCATTGGCCTCTAACGTGTAGGGCAGGATCAGTTGGTCGCGGTCGCCAAACTCCATCCAATGTGGCAGATCATCGTCATAGGTGTCGGAAATCCAGTCAAACTGCCCCGTTTCCGCTGTCAGGCGCATTGTGTTGAGCGAGCAGCGCCCAGTATACCAGCCGCGCGGGGCCTCGCCCACGACTTCCGTGTGCAGGCGGATGGCCTCAGCGATGGCGGCGCGTTCCTCATCCTCAGCCATGTCGCGGTGTTCGACCCATTTCAGACCGTGGCTGGCGATTTCCCAATCGGCGGCTTTCATCGCGGCCACTTGTTCGGGGTTGCGCGCCAAGGCAGAGGCCACACCGTAGATCGTGACCGGCAAGCCGCGCGAAGTGAACAGCCGGTGCAGCCGCCAGAACCCGGCCCGCGCGCCGTAGTCATAGATCGATTCCATGTTCCAGTGTCGCTGGCCCGGCCAGGGTTGGGCACCCGGAATATCGGACAGGAACCCTTCAGAGGCCGCATCGCCATGCAGCAGACAATTTTCGCCGCCTTCTTCGTAGTTCAACACCAGCGAGATGGCGATTTTCGCGCCACCGGGCCAGTTGGCCTTGGGGGGTGTTGCACCATATCCAGTCAGATTGCGCGGGTAGCGTTGCACGGCTAGTCCTCCGGGTGTGAGCTTGATTATGTTCTAAAGCAGAATAATCATTTCCGCTTTCAGGGAATTTTTGAAAGACCTCAAGGCGCGGCCAAAGGCAAGAGGCTGGAAATTTCGCGCCGCGCGCTGCAAGATCGCGCAAATCCCATGCGGAAAGGTGTATCATGGCTGGATTTCTCACAACTCATGTTCTGGATACGGCCCGCGGGCTTCCGGCTGAAGGGCTGGCGATCACGCTCTATCGGCTGGAAGGCGGCGGCGCGCGCGAAAAGCTGGTCGAGATGCGCACCAATGACGACGGGCGCACTGACAGCCCGATCCTGCCGCAAGCCGATTTCGCGACTGGTGAATATGAGCTTGTTTTCGCAGCGGGCGACTATCTGCGCGCCACAGGACAGGCAGGGGCTGATCCGATGTTTCTGGATGTGGTGCCGATCCGCTTTGGCATCAGTGATCCGGAGAGCCATTATCATGTGCCGCTGCTGCTGTCGCCCTTCGGCTATTCGACCTATCGCGGTAGCTGAGCCAGCGAGGCTTCGGCCTCGGCCAGCGCGGTCTTGATCCGGGCTGCGATGAAATCTGTGAAAATCGTCACTTTGGGGTCGCGCAACCGCCGGTGAGGGGTCAGCGCGGCCAATGTGACAGGCAGGGGGGGCGTCGCTTCTGCAACCGGCACCAATGCGCCGCTGACCAGATGCTCGGCCACTTCAAACAAGGGTTTCATCACGATCCCGCGCCCGTCGAGCGCCCAGCCGGTCAGAACATCGCCATCGTCTGACTCGAAGGGCCCTGAGATCTTGTAGCGTTGTGGGCCGTCCGGCTCTTGCAAGGTCCATTGAAATTCGCGCGCACCGGGAAAGCGCAGGTTCAGACAGTCATGCCGGTCGCGTACGAGCGCCGCCCCATCCGCAGGCCGCCCGCGTCGCGCGATATAGTCGGGGGCCGCGCACAGCACCCGCGGACAATCTGCGATCACACGCATTTTCAGCGCCGAATCTTCCAGCGTGCCCAGATGAAAGACCAGATCCAGCCCTTCGGCCGTAACATCGATGCTGCGATCCGACAGGCGCAGGCGCAGCTCGATTTCCGGGTTCTCATCCTTGAAGACAGGCACGAAGGGCGCAATCAGCCGGCGCCCGAATCCCAGAGGGGCCGCCACGAACAAGGTGCCGCGCGGCTTGGCCGTGGCATGTGTCAGCGTGCCTTCTGCTTCGGAAATCGCCTCAAGGATCTTCAACGCGCCTTCATAGAATAGCTGACCGTTGGATGTTGGCTGCAAGGAGCGCGTGGTGCGGTTGAACAGCCGCACACCTAGATGCTTTTCCAGCTCGGCCACGCGCGCGGATGCGACAGCGGGCGAGGTGCGTTGATCGCGCGCAGCGGCCGACATGCTGCCCAATTCATAGACACGCACGAACATCTGGACATTGCTGAGATAAGCCATGGTGATTTTCAAGCTGCATTTGAAAGTGATGGGTGTTTTCTGGAATTAACAGAAAGCGCGTTGCCGGTATAGGGTCAGGCGACATGCGAACAGAAAGGATAAGACAATGCTGGAACTGGCGGTCTGGGGGGCTTGGGCGGAATTTGCTGTGCGCTGGTTGCATGTGATCACGGCGATCGCGTGGATCGGCTCTAGCTTTTACTTCATTGCGCTGGATCTGGGCTTGCGCAAATCGCCCTCGCTGGCACCGAATGCGCATGGCGAAGAATGGCAGGTCCATGGTGGGGGGTTTTATCATATCCAGAAATATCTGGTCGCCCCGGACAAGATGCCCGATCACCTGATCTGGCATAAATGGCAAAGCTATTCGACATGGCTATCGGGCTTCGTTCTGTTGGTCTTGATCTACTATGTAGGGGCCGAGTTCTACCTGATTGATGCGACCCGCGCCGATCTGGCGGTCTGGCAGGCGGTTGCGATTTCGCTGGCCTCGCTGGGTTTTGGCTGGGTGATCTATGACCAGCTCTGCAAATCGCGCTTCGGCGAAGATAACACGCGCCTGATGATTCTGCTCTTTGTTCTGTTGGTGATCATGGCCTGGGGCTATACGCAGGTCTTCACGGGGCGCGCGGCACTTCTGCATCTGGGCGCATTCACCGCCACGATCATGTCGGGCAATGTGTTTTTCATCATCATTCCCAACCAGAAGATCGTTGTCGCCGATCTGAAGGCCGGGCGCACGCCGGATGCGAAATATGGCAAGATTGCCAAGCAGCGCTCGACCCATAACAACTACCTGACCCTGCCGGTCATCTTCCTGATGCTGTCCAATCACTACCCGCTGGCTTTCGCGTCAGAGTATAACTGGCTCATTGCCGGGCTGGTGTTCCTGATGGGGGTCACGATCCGGCATTTCTTCAACACGATGCATATGGGTGGCGGCTATAAATGGTGGACATGGGCTGCGACCACGGCGCTGTTTGTTGCCATCATCCTGCTGTCGACGCTTGGCCAGCCGCGCGTCAGTGACGAAGAAGACCTTGCCGCCCTGCCAGCATCGGCCGCTCGTTTCGTCGAAGATCCGCATTTTGAGGATGCGTACTGGACGGTCGTTGGTCATTGTTCGATGTGCCATGCCGAGCAGCCGCTCTGGCCGGGGCTGCATTGGGCGCCCAAGGGGATTGTGCTGGAAACCGAAGCGCAAATCGCGCGTGCGGCCCAGACCATCTATCTGCAATCCGGGATAAGTCATGCCATGCCACCGGGCAGCACTGTCTTGATGGATGACGAGGCGCGCGCGGAAATCACCCGCTGGTATCGCAGCGCGACCGGCTCCTGATTTCAGCCTTGTCCAAATATCCTGGGGGAGTCCCGCCCCGCGGGGCGGGGGCAAAGCCCCCCCAAACAATGAATCTGAAAGCCCCGCCTGCAAAGGCGGGGCTTTCGCATTAGGATCACGGCAAATGCGGCGTCACCCGATTGCGGCGCGTTTCACTTCGTCATCGATGAAGGGCACATATTGCGCAAAATTCTCGGCGAACATGCCGACCAGTTTCGCCGCCTGCGCATCATAGGCTTCGGGGTTTTCCCATGTACGGCGTGGGTCCAGAAGCACATCTGCAACGCCCGGCACCGAGACCGGAACATCAAACCCGAAATTCGGGTCACGCCGGAACTCGACATCCTTTAACGACCCGTCAAGCGCCGCGTTCAGAAGCGCGCGGGTCGCCTTGATCGGCATGCGCGAGCCTTCACCATAAGCACCACCTGTCCAGCCCGTATTGACCAGCCAGCACTCTGATCCGAATTGCGCGATCTTGGCCTGTAGCAATTTGCCATAGACTTCAGGCCTGCGCGGCATGAAGGGTGCGCCGAAACAGGTGGAGAAGGTCGGCTGCGGCTCGGTCACGCCCTGCTCGGTTCCGGCCACTTTCGACGTGAAGCCAGACAGGAAATGATACATCGCCTGCGCCGGTGTCAGCCGTGCGATGGGAGGCAGCACGCCGAATGCGTCACATGTCAGCATGATGATATTGCGTGGTACGCCGCCCAGAGACGTGGCCGACGCATTCGAGATCGCGTCCAGCGGATAGGCAACGCGGGTATTGGCGGTCAGGCTGTCATCGGCGAAATCCAGTTCCAGCGTGTCGGGATCGTGGATCATGTTTTCCACAACTGACCCGAAGCGGTGGGTGGTGGCATGGATTTCGGGTTCTGCCTCTGGATCAAGATTGATGGTCTTGGCGTAGCAGCCGCCCTCGAAGTTGAAAATGCCCGTATCAGACCAGCCATGTTCATCATCGCCGATCAGCACGCGTGATGGTTCGGCCGACAATGTGGTCTTGCCTGTGCCCGACAGGCCGAAGAACACGGCGGCATCATCCGGATCATCAAGCGCGTGGTTTGCCGAGCAGTGCATCGGCATGATGCCTTTTTCCGGCAGCAGGTAATTCAGCAGCGTGAACACGGATTTCTTGTTTTCGCCTGCGTATGCTGTGTTGCCGATCAGGATCAGCTTGCGCTTCAGATCAAGTGCGATGACCGTTTCCGAACGGCAGCCGTGGCGCGCGGGGTCTGCCTTGAAGCTGGGGCAATTGATGATCGTGAATTCCGGGACGAACTGTGCCAGCTCATCTGCTTGCGGGCGGCGCAGCATGTGGCGAATGAACAACCCGTGCCAGGCCAGTTCCGTGACGACCCGCACATCCAGCCGATGCGCCGGATCAGCACCGCCAAACAGATCCTGCACGAAGACATCGCGCCCTTTCAGGTGCTCCAGCATGTCCGTGTAGAGCCGGTCAAACGCATCCGGGGACATTGGAGCGTTGTTATCCCACCAGATCGTGTCCTCCAGCTCCGGGTGGCGCACCACGAATTTATCCTTGGGCGAACGGCCTGTATGCGATCCGGTCGAGGCGAGAAACGCTCCACCCAGTCCAAGATGGCCTTCATTCCGGCGAAGCGCCATCTCGATCAGGGCAGGCTCCAGAAGGTTGTAATAGGCGTTGGACACGCCGGTAATACCTTGATCTTCCAAGCGTTTATTTGGGTTGACGCGGGGTGTTGCCATAGTGACTGCTCCATGTGCGCGCGGCCGTAGAAGTCCTGACGGAACTGCCTGTAACATTTGTATCGACACTGCAGCGCACGCCAACACCGTCGATGTTGCCCCTATAGCACCGGGATTGTGGCAAAGCCTAGGCTGGATTGTTGCAGTTAGCGCAACCACAGGGACGTTAGCGCAACATAAAGACTTTCTTGTTATGCAATGTGTTGCCGTTTGGCACTGAGCGCGGGCGAATCAGCACCGGGATATCGGCAGGTGTCGGTATTTTGTTGCGTCAAGCAGGGGATTGGGCAAAGATGTGGCAAAATTAAGGCGAAACCGCCGTGCAGAGCAGTAGAAAAAGGGCAGGCCTATGTCGAAGATCGCTTTGGTCGATGATGACCGCAATATTCTGACATCCGTTTCGATATGTCTTGAGGCCGAAGGTTTCGAGGTTGACACATATAACGACGGGCAGGCCGCGCTTGATGCGTTTAATCGCAAAATGCCGGATATGGCAGTGCTGGACATGAAGATGCCCCGTATGGACGGGATGGAACTGTTGCAGCGTCTGCGGCAGAAAACCCAGATGCCGATCATCTTCCTGACCTCCAAGGATGATGAGATTGACGAAGTCCTCGGTCTGCGCATGGGCGCGGATGACTATGTCAAAAAGCCCTTTTCGCAGCGCTTGCTGGTCGAACGGATCCGCGCGCTGCTCCGGCGAAAGCAAGCGTTGGAAGAAGGCCCGGAAGCAGGCGAGGAAGCCAAGGTGCTGGTGCGTGGCAACCTGGAGATGGACCCGCTGCGCCATCAGGTGAAGTGGAAAGGTCTGGACGTCACACTGACTGTAACTGAATTCCTGCTGTTGCAGGCACTTGCCCAGCGTCCCGGTGTGGTGAAGTCGCGCGATCAGTTGATGGATGTGGCCTATGAGGACCAAGTCTATGTCGATGATCGCACCATCGACAGCCATATCAAGCGCTTGCGCAAGAAGATGCGCAGCGTCGACGAGGAATTCTCGTCAATCGAAACGCTGTATGGGATTGGCTATAAATACAACGAAGCGTGACATGAAAATGGTCGGGGGGGAAACCTCGGCAATAGCGAGCGGGTGCTAGTGTGCGGACGGAGGCAACGGCGGCGAGGGCCGATATCGTCCTCGGAGATGACTGGATCGGACCGGGGGATGCGGTCGAAACCGAAGTGCGGGCCTCGCGTGCGCGGCGCGGTTTATGGAGTATTTCCAGCTCACCACTGGCACGCAAGATTTCACTGTTCAATCTGGTGGCGCTGGTCATTCTGATTGCCGGAATACTTTTCACCAACCCGTTCCGGGATTCCCTGTTGCGACAGCAGGAAGAAATTCTTGCAACCAATGTTCGGATCATCGCACAGATATTGTCGTCAATGGACGGCTTGCCTGCAACAGACGAAGAGTTGCCTGCCATTGACAATATGGATAGCCGTTTCGAGCTATTGCTGATTGATGCAAGCGGGCGCGTGGCGGGCCATTTCCGTGGAACGGATCAATCGGCGGGGTATGTGGCGACGCGGTCTACCCCCATCAGCGATATTCTGCGCGGTATCTGGTCGGGAATGACTTCCATCACGCCCATTGATCGCGGCGCGAACGAAGAGGCGGATTTCCCGACTGTTGCCCAGACAATGTTTCTGCGCAACCAGGCCGGGCTCAGTGCCAGCCATATCCATCAAGACAGCTCTGACCGGATGTGGCTTGCAGCCAGTGCGCCGGTCCTTCAGGACGGCAGTTTCGCGGGTGCCGTGTTTCTGCGGCGCGATTCCGACGACACGGCGATGCTCATGCGGCAGGATCGTGAACAGGTTTTTCAGTTTTTTCTGATCGCGGTGCTTGTGTCTATTGGTCTGAGTTTCGTGCTGGCCTCTACCATCGCGAACCCGCTGGCGGACCTGGCGATGGCGGCAGAGCTGGGCAAACGCCGCGATGCGCGCAAGAACAAGCCAGGTGCGCGGGTGCGCATCCCGGATCTTTCGGGCCGACCGGATGAAATCGGCGATCTGTCGCGCGCCATGCGTGGGATCGTCAACGCGCTTTATGACCGCGTGGAAGCAAATGAACAGTTCGCAGCCGATGTCGCGCATGAAATCAAGAATCCGCTTGCGTCGTTGCGTTCGGCAGTCGGCAGCTTGCGCATGGCCAAACGTGAAGATCAGGTCCAGCGTTTGCTGGAAGTGATTGAACATGATGTGCGCCGACTGGACCGGCTGGTGTCTGACACCTCTAATGCGTCCAGGCTGGATGCGGAACTTGTCAAAGAAGAGCAGGAAGAGTTCGACCTCACCTTGCTGCTGAACAACCTGTGTCAGCATCTGACACAGGAAGCCCGCGAAAAAGGCGTCGAATTCATCAAGATACTGCCTGATACACCTGTTTTGGTCACGGGGCTTGAAGGCCGGCTTGCCCAGGTTTTCGTAAACCTGATCACAAATGCGATCTCGTTTTGCGAAGAAGGGGATGCGGTGCGCGTATGGGCGCGTCAGCGTCACGACCGCGTGCTGGTCGTGGTCGAGGATACTGGCCCCGGTATACCTGACAATGCGCTGAAGAAAGTGTTCAAGCGTTTCTATTCGGAACGTCCCGTTCAGCAATTTGGCAATCATTCGGGTCTTGGGCTTGCCATCTCAAAGCAGATCATCGAAGCGCATCAGGGTGTGATCTGGGCAGAGAACATCCGCGCCGAGGATGCTGAACCTGACAGCCCGCCCCTTGGCGCGCGTTTCGTGGTCGGCCTGCCCCTGTGAGGGCGCGACGGTGAAACAGTTTCTGCACAGTACTGCGGTAGCGTTCGAAACCGATGCGGGGCCAGCAGGGGTCATGATCCTGGGCAAATCCGGTGCTGGCAAATCCGAACTGGCGTTGGAGCTTATTAGTCTTGGTGCGCAGCTTGTCGCGGATGATCAGACAGAGTTGCGTCGCGACGGCAATATAATACGCCTGTTCACGCCGCCCGCCTTGCGCGGACTGATCGAGTTGCGTGGTTTGGGAATCCTCACGCTGGACTATGTGGATTCAGTTGCGCTTGCGGTGGCTGTCGATCTGGATGTGGCCGAGACAGCGCGCCTGCCGGAACGTCATGTCAGGTCGTTTCTGGGATTGGACATACCTTGCCTGCACTATTGCGAGAGCCGGGTGTTTGCCATTGGGCTGAAGCACTATGTTGTATCGCAGCATTGGTTGAACAAGGAGGTGTAAATATGCGCACCCAGATGAAGGATCCTGATGCTGTAGACAGGCTTGTTCTGCTGACTGGCCCATCAGGCGCAGGGCGCAGTACGGCACTGAAAGCGCTCGAAGACCTTGGGTTCGAGGCAATCGACAATATGCCAATTACTTTGGTATCGCGGTTGATCTCGCAACCGCTGGACCGCCCGCTTGCCTTGGTGCTGGACCCGCGCAACCGTGACTTTTCTGTAAACGGCCTGCTTGCGCTTGTTGAAGAAATGGCGTCATCACCGCGTTTCGAGTTTGATCTGGTCTATCTGGATTGCCCGGTGCGCGATCTGATCCAGCGCTATTCCGAAACCCGCCGCAGTCATCCGCTTAGTCAGAACGGAACGCCACGCGAAGGAATCGAGCTTGAAGCCCGGCTTTTGCAGCCGGTTCGGCTGCGTGCGGATGTTCTGATTGAAACCGGCTCAATGACACCGCATGATCTACGCGCACATATCCGGTCATTGTTTGGTGTGTCGCGCGAAGACGGGTTGCGGGTACATGTTGAATCATTTTCCTACAAACGCGGTATCCCGGCCGGGGTTGATCTGGTTTTCGATTGTCGGTTTCTGAACAACCCGCATTGGCAGCCTGATCTGCGTGCAGGTGATGGGCGTGATCAGAATGTCGCTGACTTTATCCTGGCAGATACACGCTTTGCAGGTTTTTTCGACCGTGTTCACGATCTGGTTGCAAGCCTGCTGCCCGAATACGCGCAAGAGGGGAAAGCGCAGCTGTCCATCGGCTTTGGATGCACGGGCGGGCAACACAGATCGGTCGCAACGGCCGAAAAGCTATCGAATGCGCTTGCACAGGGGGGGTGGCGCGTGTCTAAACGACACAGAGAACTGGAACGGATCGCGGCGCGTGTCGCGGCGGAAAAGAACGAATAGGTCTGCTGGTGATCGGGATTGTGATCGTTGCGCATGGCGGTTTAGCGCGTGAGTATCTCGCGGCAATCGAGCATGTGATCGGAAAACAAACCGGAATCGTGGCGGTATCAATCGAATATGACCATGATCGTGCGGCCAAGCAGAACGAGATCGCCTTGGCTGCTGATGCGGTCGAAGATGGCTCAGGTGTGGTGGTAGTGACTGATATGTTCGGAGGCTCGCCATCCAATCTGTCTTTGCCAGCCTGCGCTGCGCCGGATCGGCGTATCCTTTATGGGGCTAATCTGCCCATGCTGATCAAGTTGGCGAAATCGCGTCATATGAGTTTGCAAGCTGCCACGACCGTCGCACTTGAGGCCGGACGCAAGTATATCAATTCGATCGAGATTGGGCGTTCTGCGACATAAAGAGGCAAAGCTGGCAATGACGGAAATCGAGCTTGAGATCACCAACGAGAAGGGTTTGCATGCCCGTGCCTCGGCCAAATTTGTCGAGGTGGTCGAAGCACATGACGCAACTGCTGAAGTGATGAAGGACGGGATGAGCGTTCCGGGTGATTCCATAATGGGGTTGCTGATGCTGGCGGCGTCGCGGGGATCGTGCGTGCAGGTGCGAACGGCTGGCACCCAGCATGAAGAACTGGCGCAGGCGCTACGTCAACTTGTCGATGACAAGTTCGGTGAAGGTATGTAGGTGGTGCTGATCGGCAATAGTTTGCCGCAAGTAATGCTCAATATTTCATAGGTTTGGCGTAAAAACTAAGTTCTCCTCAGAAAGTGACCTGTTGTGTTGTTTTCTTCTCGGTCACGACACCATAAGACGAGCTAGACTGTACGCGTGCAACCTTATGCGATTCTGAACGTTGTATAGGTATCGGGCACGG
>SKGU01000033.1 GCA_007117255.1 Natronohydrobacter sp.
AGATGGTTATCGCCATCGGGGGCGGGGCGATTGTCGATCACGGCAAGGCGCTGGCCGCGCTGATCCCGGCCCCGCATGGCGCGCTGCGCTATCTGGAAGTGGTGGGCGAAGGCAAGCCGCTCGATGCCGCGCCGTTGCCGCTGATCGCCATTCCCACCACAGCCGGAACGGGCGCAGAGGTCACGCGCAACGCGGTCATTCAGGTGCCGGAGGCCGCGCGCAAGGTCAGCTTGCGCGATCCGCGCCTTTATCCGGCGCTGGCGCTGGTGGACCCGGATCTGTGCCTGTCCTGCCCGAAACCTGTGACGCTGGCCTCTGGGCTGGATGCAGTCACGCAGGTGATCGAGCCGTTCTTGTGTTCGCGCGCCAATCCCATGACCGATGCGCTGTGCCGCGATGCGATCCCGCGCGGGTTGATGGCCTTGCGCCGCCTCATTGATGACGATGATGGCGCGGCCTGGGATGATATGTGCCTGACCAGCCTATATGGCGGGATTGCTCTGGCCAATGCGGGACTTGGGGCGGTGCATGGTTTTGCGGGCGTGATTGGCGGGCAGACAGGGGCCGCGCATGGGGCGATCTGCGGCGCGCTTTTACCGGCGGTGCTGGAAGAGAACCAGCGCGGGGTGGCGCAGGGCAGCGACAGCGCGGCGCGCTTCGACTGGGTTCTGGCGCAGATCGCGCAGACATATGGCAGTCTGGCCGCGTTCCAGACATGGTGCCGGGGGCACGGCCTGCTGCGTCTGGATGCGCTGGGCGTTCACGCTGACAGCCACGCGCAGATCGCGCGCGAGGCAACACAGTCATCATCCTACAAGGCCAACCCGGTCGATCTGGACATGCCCGCGCTGACACGCATTCTTGCGGCATCCTGACGGGCGCGTGCAGCTTTCAGGTTGCCCGACATTCTGATCTGTGTGGAGCTGATTTCGCAAACGCTTAAAAAGCGCTTCCAAACCGCTTGCAATAAGGCATATGCTGGATTTAAGTGGGGTGTATGTTAGTGCTAACATCCAACATGGCAGTGGCGCAGGCAAAAGGCGATTTGAAAATATGCTCAAGGCTCAGGATTGGTGGCGCGGATCGGTCACATATCAGATCTATCCGCGTTCGTTTCAGGATAGCAACGGCGACGGGATCGGCGATCTGAAAGGCATCACGGCGCGGCTGGATCATGTGGCCAGCCTTGGAGTTGATGCGATCTGGCTGTCGCCGGTTTTCCCCTCGCCGATGAAGGATATGGGCTATGACGTGTCCGACTACACGGGCATTGACCCCTCTTTCGGCACGATGGAAGATTTCGACGCGATGGTGACGAAAGCCCATGGCCTTGGGCTGAGGGTGATCATTGATCAGGTGCTGTCGCATGCGTCCGACCAGCACCCGTTTTTCATCGAGAGCAAATCCTCGCGTGACAATCCCAAGGCGGATTGGTTCGTCTGGGCAGACCCCAATCCTGACGGCACGCCGCCCAATAACTGGCTGTCGATCTTCGGCGGCCCGGCCTGGTCGTGGGATTCTCGGCGCAAGCAATATTACCTGCATAACTTTCTGCGCGAACAGCCCGACTGGAACCTGCATAACCCTGAAGTGCAGGATTATCTGCTGGACACGATGCGCTTCTGGCTGGAGCGCGGGGTCGATGGCTTCCGGCTGGATACCGTGAATTTCTACATGCATGACAAGCTCTTGCGTGACAATCCGGCCAATCCGTTGCCTTGGGCGCAGAGCGCGCATCGCCCGTTCGAGATGCAATACAACATGTTCTCGCGCAACCAGCCGGAAAATCTGGTGTTTCTGGAACGGCTGCGCGCGCTGCTTGATGAGTTTGACGCCCGCACGACCGTGGGCGAGGTGGGCGACACGCATATGTCCATCGAATTGATGGGCCAGTATACCAGTGGAAAACGGCTGCATATGGCCTATTCCTTCGAGATGCTGGGGCCGGATTACAACCCTGCGCATTTCCGCTCGCGGATTGAGGAATTTTTCCGCAAAGCGCCCGAAGGCTGGCCCTGCTGGGCGTTTTCCAACCATGATGTGCAACGCCACATGACGCGCTGGCGGGAATATGGGGCGGATCACGCGGGCCTTGCGCGGCAGGCTGCGGCGCTGCTGCTGGCGTTCCGCGGCTCGATCTGTATCTATCAGGGCGAAGAACTGGGCCAGACCGACACAGCGCTTGAATTTCATGAACTGACCGACCCGGAGGCGATCAATTTCTGGCCAGAGGCCAAGGGCCGCGATGGATGCCGCACGCCGATGGTTTGGGAAGCCAGCGCGCCGAATGGCGGTTTCTCGCAGGCCAATGCAACATGGCTGCCGGTGAAGCCACCACAGGCTGCGCGCGCGGTCGATACACAAGGTGCGTCAGACTCTGTGCTGAATTTCTACCGCGAGATGCTGGCGTTGCGCCGGGCCGAGGCAGAGTTGCGCGCGGGCGATATGGGGTTCCTCGATCTGCCCGACCCGGTACTGGGATTTACGCGCGGGGCGGGGCTGGTGTGCCTTTATAACCTGTCGGCCACAGATGCTGAATGCGCGCTGGAAGAAACTCTTGCGCCGCTTCTGTCGCAGGGTGTTACTCTGGGAAAAGGCAAGATCAGTTTCGGCCCCAATGGCTTCGTGATCGCCCGCAAGACGGCAGCATAAGGACTGGCCCATGACAGATGCATTGCCGCCCCATATGACATCGGATGATCTGGAGCGGCTGTTGCAGGGG
>SKGU01000246.1 GCA_007117255.1 Natronohydrobacter sp.
CTCCCACGATCTTGACGCCGGAAAGTGCAAGGTTGATCGCGGCCCCGATCAGGGTGACACGCGCCTTGGGAGGCTGAGAGAAGGACAACATCGGCGCAAGTAGGTCCATCGTGATCAAGGCAGTCAGTTTAGACGAGCAAAGCGCATAGCAGAACCCTAAACCGCCAGAAATTACCATATCTATCCTGTCTGGTCTTCATCCCTGCGTTGTTGCTAGACTGCACACAGACAAAGGGCTCGGCCCTTTCAGAACGGATGGAGGATCAGATGCCGCTCGACAAACCCGCCCTGAAGGCAAAGGACGCTCCCGATCTTGGTAAATTTGTCTGGGATGACGCGCTGCGTCTGGAAAGCCAGCTCTCTGAAGATGAACGCATGCTGCGCGATGCCGCGCAGGGTTTCGCGCAATCCGTGCTCGCGCCGCGTGTGATCCGCGCCTACCGGGACGAAGCATCTGACCCGGAACTGTTTCGCCTGATGGGCGAGGCCGGGCTATTGGGCGCAACCTTGCCCGAAAGCTATGGCGGCCTTGGCGCAAGCTATGTCACCTACGGGCTGATCGCACGCGAGATTGAGCGTGTGGATTCGGGCTATCGCAGCATGATGTCGGTGCAATCCAGCCTCGTGATCTATCCGATCTACGCTTATGGCTCGGAAGCACAGCGCGAGAAATACCTGCCGGGTCTGTGTTCCGGCGCGCTGATTGGCTGTTTCGGGCTGACCGAACCCGATGCGGGATCAGACCCCGCAGGCATGAAAACCCGTGCTGAAAAGACAGCAACCGGATATCGCCTGACCGGGTCCAAGATGTGGATTTCCAACAGCCCCTTTGCGGATGTGTTCGTGGTCTGGGCGAAATCGGACGCGCATGGCGGCAAGATCCGGGGCTTCATTCTGGAAAAAGGCATGACCGGGCTGTCGGCACCCAAGATCGATGGCAAGCTGAGCCTGCGCGCCTCGACCACTGGCGAGATTGTCATGGATGGGGTCGATGTGGGCGAGGACGCGCTTTTACCCCATGTCGAGGGGCTGAAAGGGCCGTTCGGGTGTTTGAACCGTGCGCGTTACGGCATTGCCTGGGGGGTGATGGGGGCCGCAGAATTCTGCTGGCATGCTGCGCGCCAATACGGGCTGGACCGCAAGCAATTCGGCAAACCTCTGGCGCAGACGCAGCTGTTCCAGAAAAAGCTGGCCGATATGCAGACGGAAATCAGCCTTGGGCTTCAGGCAGCGCTTCAGGTGGGCCGGTTGATGGATGCGGCGCAAGCTGCGCCAGAGATGATCTCGCTGATCAAGCGCAACAATTGCGGCAAGGCGTTGGATATTGCCCGTGCCGCGCGCGACATGCATGGGGGTAATGGGATATCGGAAGAATATCAGGTGATCCGGCATATGGTGAACCTGGAGACGGTGAACACTTATGAAGGCACCCATGATGTGCATGCGCTGATCCTTGGGCGTGCCCAGACTGGCCTGCAGGCGTTTTTCTGAGGGTGAAGTGAGTATTTTTGGCAAGATGAAACGAGGTGTGTTTCGGTGACAAACCGGGTGCCCGCCCATCAGATCGCCTATGCGCGGCTGCGCGATATGGTGCTTTTCGGTGATCTGGCGCCGGGGGCGGCTGTCACCATCGAAGGGTTGGTGGCGCGGCTTGGCCTTGGCATGACGCCTGTACGCGAAGCGCTGCGGCGGCTGATCGCGGAAGGGGCCTTGGTGATGCAGGGAAACCGCCGCGTTACAGTGCCCCGGCTGGACCAGCGCGCGCTTGATGATCTGGGCTATGCGCGCAGGGCGATCGAGGCGGAACTGGCGCGGCAGGCGCTGGTTGGCTGTGACGCGGCCCTGATCGGTCAGTTGCGCGCGGCTGATGCGCGGCTGGACAGCGCGATTGCGGCGGGCGACATCCCGGCCTATCTGCGCGAGAATCACGGGTTTCATTTTGCGCTTTATGCGCGGGCCGGGTCTGACGTGCTGGAGGGGGTGGCCGCCTCGTTGTGGTTGCGTTTCGGGCCGTCGCTGCGGGTGGTCTGTCTGGGACGGGGCGTTGCGGGGGCGGATCACCACAAGCGCGCGGTGGCGGCCCTGGAATTGGGCGATGCAGACGCGCTGATCGAGGCGCTGGAGGAAGATATCAACCAGGGGGTCGCGAATATCCGCGCTGGGCTGGACGCGGGGCTCTACGCATAATTTGATCAAATTCTCTTGACGCGCAGGCGGCGGGCAGTATCCTGCGGCGAATTCCAGTTTCGCGGAGCTACCCCATGACCCTCACGAATATTGCGCCCACGGCCGAGTTGCAGGCGCTGGATGCGGCCCATCACATGCATCCGTTCACTGCCAATGGCGCGCTGGGTGAGAAGGGCGCGCGCATCATCGTGCGCGCTGACGGAGTCCGGCTGACCGATAGCGATGGCGTCGAGTTGATCGACGGCATGTCGGGACTGTGGTGTGTCAATATCGGCTATGGTCGCGATGAGTTGGCCGAAGCCGCAGCGCGGCAGATGCGTGAATTGCCCTATTACAACACGTTTTTCCAGACCAGCCATGTGCCGGCGCTGCAACTCGCGGCCAAGCTGGCGGAGCTTGCGCCGGGCGATCTGAACCACGTCTTTTTCGCATCCTCAGGCTCTGAGGCAAATGACACCAACCTGCGCATGGTGCGGCAATACTGGGCGCTGAAGGGGCAACCCCAGCGCCATATCGTGATC
>SKGU01000132.1 GCA_007117255.1 Natronohydrobacter sp.
GGGCTCCGCCCTGTCAGCTTTCCAGCTCGATCATCAGGTCTTTGGCTTCGATCTGCGTGCCAGCCTGCACATGCACGGCTTTGACTGTCGCCGCGCGATCCGCGTGTAGCCCGGTCTCCATTTTCATTGCTTCGATTGTCACCAACAGATCGCCCGGTTTGACTTGCGTGCCCACGCTGACTGCCACAGAGGCGACAGAACCGGGCATGGGGGCACCGATATGGTCAGGATTGGATGGGTCGGCCTTGGCGCGCTGTGCCGTTTTCGCTTTCACCTCGCGGTTCGGAACCCGTATCGTGCGCGGCTGGCCGTTGAGCTCAAAGAACACCTTGGCGTCGCCATCATCTGTGGTTTCCCCCAGCGTGATCATGCGAATTTCCAGTGTTTTGCCCGGATCAATCTCGGCGGAAATTTCTTCGCCGGGTTCCATCCCGTAAAAGAATGTCCGCGTTGGCAGGGTGCGCACTGGGCCATAGACCCGGTGGCGGCCCATATAATCAAGGAACACTTTAGGATACATCAGATAGCCGTTCAGATCCTCGTCATCGACGCGGAATCCATCCAGATCCTCGATCAGTTTCGCGCGCGCCGCTTCCAGATCAACCGGTTCCAGATGGGCGCCGGGACGGTCGGTGACCGGGCTGTCATCCTTCAGCACCTTGCGCAGAATGCCCTCAGGCCATCCGCCGGGGGGCTGACCCAGATTGCCGCGCAGCATGTCGATCACCGAATCCGGGAAGCTGACATCCTTGTCCGGGTTTTCCACATCGGCGCGGTTCAAACCTTGGCTGACCATCATCAGCGCCATGTCGCCCACAACCTTGGACGAGGGCGTGACCTTCACGATGTCGCCGAACATCATGTTCACATCAGCATAGGTACGGGCAATCTCTGGCCAGCGATCTTCCAGTCCCATCGAGCGCGCCTGCGCCTTGAGGTTGGTGAACTGACCGCCTGGCATTTCATGCAGATACACTTCTGATGAAGGCGCCTGCTGTGCGGATTCAAATGCCGCATAATGTTGGCGCACTTCTTCCCAATAGTCCGAAATTTTGCGTATCGCGCCCATATCAAGGCCTGTGTCGCGCTCTGTAAAGCGCAGGGCTTCAACGATAGACCCCAAAGTCGGCTGCGATGTGTTGCCCGACAGTGCGTCCATCGCCGCATCAGCCGCATCGACCCCGGCTTCGGCGGCCGCCAAGATGGTTGCGCCGGCAATGCCGCCAGTATCATGTGTGTGGAAATGGATGGGCAGGCCAACTTCCTCTTTCAGTGCTTTTATCAGGATACGGGCCGAAGCAGGCTTCAGCAGACCTGCCATATCCTTCAGGCCCAGCACATGCGCGCCCGCGTCCCGCAGGTCTTTGCCCATCTTCACATAATATTGCAGGTCGTATTTCGCGCGCTCCGGGTTCAGAATGTCGCCGGTATAGCAGATCGTGCCTTCGCAGACCTTGTTCGCCTCGATTACCGCATCCATAGCGACGCGCATGTTCTCGACCCAGTTCAGGCTGTCAAAAACGCGGAACACATCGACCCCGGTTTCTGCTGCCTGTTTGACGAAGAACTGTACCACATTATCAGGATAATTCGTGTAGCCGACTCCGTTAGAGGCACGCAAAAGCATCTGTGTCATCAGATTCGGCATGCGTTCGCGCAGATCGCGCAGGCGTTGCCACGGGCATTCCTGCAAGAAGCGATAAGCCACATCGAATGTCGCCCCGCCCCAGCATTCGACTGAAAACAGTTGCGGCAACATATGGGAATAGGCCGGTGCGACCCGGATCATGTCGATCGAGCGCATCCGCGTGGCCAGTAGCGACTGATGCGCATCGCGCATGGTTGTGTCGGTCAGCAGAAGTTGCTTTTGCGCCGCCATCCAGTCGGCCACAGCTTGCGGACCTTGCTCGTCGAGGATCTGCTTGGCCCCGCGCTGCGGCTCGCCCGTCACTTTCGGCGCAACCGGGGTCCGGATGCCAACGGGCGGCAGGGCGCGGCCGGCAGTTTCGGGGTGTCCGTTAACCGTGATATCCGCGATATAGGTCAGGATCTTGGTCGCCCGGTCGCGGCGTTTGCGGAAGTTGAACAGCTCTTCCGTGGTGTCGATGAACTTGGTCGTGTAGCTCATATCCAGGAAGGTCGGATGTTTGAGCAGGTTTTCCACAAAGGCGATATTGGTGCTGACGCCGCGAATACGGAATTCGCGCAAAGCCCGGTCCATGCGGGCGATGGCTTCGGTTGGCGTGGGGGCCCATGCAGTCACCTTGACCAGAAGCGAATCGTAATAGCGCGTGATCACGCCGCCTGCATAGGCGGTGCCGCCATCCAGACGAATGCCCATGCCTGTGGCGCTGCGATAGGCGGTCAGGCGGCCATAATCAGGGATGAAATTGTTCAGCGGGTCTTCGGTCGTCACCCGGCATTGCAGCGCATGGCCAGACAGCGTGACATCGCCCTGCGACGGGGTGCCTGTCGCCTCGGACAGGGTTGCCCCTTCGGCAATGCGGATCTGCGCCTTGACGATGTCGATGCCGGTCACTTCTTCTGTGACCGTATGTTCCACCTGAACGCGTGGGTTCACTTCGATGAAGTAGAATTCCTCGGTATCCATATCCATCAGGAATTCGACCGTGCCCGCGTTCTGATAGCCGACCGCGCGCCCGATTTTCAGCGCCTCTTCGCAGATCGCGGCGCGTTGATTGTCACTCAGGTAAGGGGCAGGGGCACGTTCGACAACTTTCTGGTTGCGGCGCTGAACGGTGCAGTCGCGCTCATACAGGTGATAGAGGTTGCCATGCGTGTCGCCCAGAAGCTGCACTTCCACATGACGCGCGCGCAGGATCATCTTTTCCAGATACCCTTCGCCATTGCCAAAGGCGGCCTCGGCCTCGCGGCGGCCCTCGCGGACGCGGGCTTCCAGCTCATCAGGCCCGTTTACCGCGCGCATCCCGCGCCCGCCGCCGCCATGGCTGGCTTTCAGCATCAGCGGATAGCCGACCTTCTCGGCCATTGCGCGGACCTCGTCCATGTCTTCGCCCAGAACATCCGTGGCGGGAATGACTGGCACACCTGCATCAATGGCCACGCGCCGCGCGCTGGCCTTGTCGCCCAAAGCGCGCATGGTTTCCGCCTTGGGGCCGATGAAGGTGATCCCATTGGCCACGCAAGCCTCTACCAGTTCCGGATTTTCGGACAGCAGACCATAGCCGGGATGGATCGCATCTGCGCCAGACGCCTTGGCAACGCGGATGATTTCTTCAATCGACAGATAGGCGGCAACAGGACCAAGACCTTCGCCGATGCGGTAGGCTTCATCTGCCTTGAACCGGTGCAGACCGAGCTTATCCTCTTCCGCATAAACCGCGACCGTGCGTTTGCCCAACTCATTGGCGGCCCGCATGATCCGAATGGCGATTTCGCCGCGGTTTGCGACCAGGATTTTCTTGAACTCGGCCATTTAGTCCCCCATTTTTCTCGCTGAGACAGCGCAAACATTACCGGATTTCTAGGCTGAATTCTGCGGTGCAGTAAAGCACTTGTTACAATTCGTTGGGATTGGGGCCGCGATCCGTAAGCGGCCAGAGCCGCCTGTGCGCGTCCTGGGGCCGTGTCGTGCCCAACTGTGTCAGATTGGAAATCAGGTCTTCACGCAGTACATGCGCCAGATGTGCTGGACCATCTTCTCCAAGCGCGCCAAGCGCATAGTGCCAGCCGCGCCCCAGCATCGTGAAATCCGCCCCAAGTGCTAATGCGCGCAAGATGTCCAGCCCGGATACCAGCCCACCATCATAGATCAGCGGCATCTCTGGCCCCAAGGCTGTGCGGATGTGCCGCAGCGCGTCCAGCGCGGCCGGTGCCCCGTCAAATTGGCGCCCGCCATGGTTGGAAACCCAGATCGCATCGGCCCCCGCATCGCGCAGGCGCAGGGCATCAGCGGGGTCCATCACCCCCTTTATGACCAGCGGTCCGTCCCATAAATCGCGCACTGCGAGCAGATAATCCCAGTCGGGTGCTGCGCGCAGCAGATAGCCCGGATGCGCGGTGGATGGCGCGTTGCCATCCAGTTTCAGATACTCTTCCATCAACCGCAATCTGGGCTGGCCATGGCGCACAGTGCCCAAAGCCCATGCCGGACGCTGCGCGATCTGCCACAGCATCGAGGGCGTCAGTTTGGGCGGGATGGACAGTTGCGCCCGCAACTGGCGTTCGCGCCGCGACGGCCCCGGCAGATCGACGGTCAGAACCAGCACGCGAAAGCCCGATGCGCGCGCGCGGGTCAGGATATCGGCGCGAATCTTGGGGTCTTTGGGCGGGTAAAGCTGAAACCATCCGATATCGCCTGCAATCGGGCCAATCTCTTCAGGCAGGCGCGTGGCGACAGTGCTGAGTGTATAGGGCAGGCGCGCGCGCTGCGCCATGCGCGCAAGGGCGGCTTCTGCGCCGGGCCAGATCAGCCCGGACATGCCGACAGGGGCCACGCCAACCGGCAGGGCGTAATCTTGCCCCAGAAAACGTGTTGTCAGATCGGGTGCTATTGATCCACGCAGAATCGCGGGGCAGAAAGTGACCTGATCAAGCGCGGCGCGATTGCGTGGCTTGACAGATTCTGTGCCCGTGGCGCTGTCCAGATATTCCCATACGAACCAAGGCACACGGCCCTTGCAGGTCGTTTTCATGTCGGACAGGGCCGGATAGCGTAAATCAAGGCTCATGGCGCTGACTATATCGGGCTGCTGCGCAGAGCCAAGACCGAGTGCAAATAAAGTTAGAACTTTTGTGGAACACCGCTTTTCCTGTTGCGCCAGCCGCGCTAGGATCGCGCGCATGAGTGATTTCAATGCTGATCTGCCGTTGTCCGCCCGCGCCATGGCTGCGCGTCCTGCCCCGTATCTGGACGGGTTGAACCCCGCGCAGCGTCAGGCGGTGGAGGCGCTGGATGGCCCGGTGCTGATGCTGGCGGGGGCCGGGACGGGCAAGACAAAGGCACTGACGGCGCGGATTGCGCATTTGCTGAACACAGGGCGTGCTTATCCGTCGGGCATATTGGCCGTGACCTTCACCAACCGGGCCGCGCGCGAGATGAAGCTGCGCGTGGGCGGATACCTGGGCGAAGCGGTCGAGGGGATGCCCTGGCTGGGCACATTCCATTCGATCTGCGCAAAGCTGTTGCGTCGGCACGCCGAACTGGTTGGGCTGAAATCGAATTTCACGATTCTGGACAGTGACGATCAGTTGCGCTTGCTCAAGCAGTTGATCGTGGCTGCGAATATTGACGAAAAACGCTGGCCGGCGCGGCTGATGGCGTCGATCATTGACCAGTGGAAGAACCGCGCATGGCGGCCCGATCAGGTGCCGAGCTCGGAGGCAAATGCCTTCAATAATCGCGGCACTGAAATATATGCCGCCTATCAGGAGCGGCTGAAAACCCTGAATGCCTGTGACTTCGGGGATTTGCTGCTGCATTGTGTCAGCATTTTTCAAGCGCATGCCGATGTGCTGGAAAGCTACCAGAAACGTTTTCGCTATATTCTGGTGGATGAGTATCAGGATACGAACGTCGCGCAATATCTCTGGCTGCGGCTGCTGGCGGGGGGGCACAAGAATATCTGCTGCGTGGGCGATGATGACCAGTCGATCTATGGCTGGCGCGGGGCCGAAGTCGGAAACATCTTGCGATTCGAACGTGATTTTCCCGGTGCCGTGGTGGTGCGGCTGGAGCAGAATTACCGCTCGACCCCGCATATTCTGGCGGCAGCCTCGCAGGTCATCGCGGGCAATGAGGACCGGCTGGGAAAAACGCTCTGGACTGACGCACGCGATGGCGAAAAGGTGCGCCTGATCGGGCATTGGGACGGCGAGGAAGAAGCCCGCTGGATCGGTGAACAGATCGAGGATCTGAACCGGGGCACACGCGGGTTAAACCCGTTCAGCCTTGACCAGATGGCTGTGCTGGTGCGCGCAAGCCACCAGATGCGCGCTTTTGAGGATCGGTTTCTGACCATCGGCATGCCTTACCGCGTGATCGGCGGTCCGCGCTTCTATGAGCGGATGGAAATCCGCGATGCGCTGGCCTATTTCCGGCTTGCTGTCAGCCCCGGTGACGATCTGGCCTTTGAGCGGATCGTGAACACGCCCAAGCGGGGTTTGGGCGACAAGGCGCAACAGACCATCCAGCGGATTGCGCGAGCCAATGATCTGTCGCTTGTCGCGGGCGCGGCGCTGGCGCTGGCGCAGGGCGAGATCAAGGGGAAGGGCGCAGGGCAACTGCGCAACCTGATCGAAGGGATCGCGCGTTGGAACCGGGCGATTGGCACTTCCGGCATGGCCGAAGCCGATGACGATCTGATCGAGGTGATCCGCCCGGATGGGGCGGCGCTCAATCATATTGAGTTGGCAGAGCAGATACTTGAGGAGTCCGGCTATACCGAGATGTGGCTCAACGACAAGACGCCGGAAGCACCGGGGCGGCTGGAGAACCTGAAGGAACTGATCAAGGCGCTGGAGAATTTCGAAAACCTGCAAGGGTTTCTGGAACATATTGCGCTGATCATGGACAACGAATCGGATGCTGGTGAAGCCAAGGTCAGCATCATGACCCTGCACGGGGCCAAAGGGCTGGAATTCCCGGTGGTGTTTTTGCCGGGCTGGGAAGACGGGTTGTTCCCCTCGCAGCGTTCCATGGATGAGAGCGGGCAGAAAGGGTTGGAGGAAGAGCGCCGCCTGGCCTATGTCGGGATCACGCGGGCCGAGCAGATCTGCACGATCAGTTTTGCAGCCAATCGGCGCGTTTATGGGCAGTGGCAATCGCAGATGCCGTCCCGCTTTGTTGATGAACTGCCGGGCGCGCATGTCGATGTGCTGACCCCGCCGGGGCTATATGGTGGCGGTGCGCCCAGCATGGCCAGCACGGTCGAAGCGCGGGCTGAGCGCGCAGATGTCTATAACTCACCCGGCTGGCGGCGCTTGCAATCGGCCAGTGCCCGGCCAATGTCGCAACCGCGCGAGGCGGGCAACATGGTGATTGACGGCACTGCGACCCCCGCATTCGAGCCGGGCGCGCGGGTGTTCCATCAGAAATTTGGCTACGGGCATGTGTCGTCAGTTGAAGGCGACAAGCTGTTCATCGAGTTCGAGAAAGCCGGGCCACGTCATATCGTGGCAAAATTCGTCGTCCCGGCCGCGCAGGCGGATGACGTGCCATTCTGATCTGATAGGCAAATAAAAAGGCGACAGTCCCAGGGAGGAGGAGGGGACTGTCGCCAATTTTGCAAGACCTCAGGGAGGAGGAGGAGGCCTTTGCAATGTCAAAGAGCCCAGTGGACCCCGTATTCTTGGAACCTCAGGCCAGGGAGGAGGAGGGCCTGATGGTTCCCACGACCGCTCTCAGGGAGGAGGAGGAGAGCGACGTTCTGTGACCGGCTTCCAGCACTTTCGCGCCTTGCCCGGAATTCGTGACGGCGAGCCGAGGGAGGAGGAACAGCTCACCGTCGCATTCAACCCCCTGGGAGGAGGAGGGGGGTCGAAACTTTATTTCTCGTATGCAGCCTCATAAGCGAGGCGCGAAATCATCGAGCGAGAGATCCCCAGATCGTCCAGTTCGCGCGAACTCAGCTGGCTCAGTTCTGCATATGTCTTGTTATACACTCGGCGACGGGCGATGCTGTCGCGAAGTTCCGCGAAGAAGGACACAAACAACCCGGAGGGCCGTGCTGTGCTCAAGTTTTCCACATAATGCGCCATGTTTACGCTACCTTTGTCTGTTTGCAGGTGTTTCCCGCTGTTGAGATGAAGATAGTCGATTGCTGCATGTGCACAATAGCTTTTGCTGCAATGCGGCTATGCGCGGTTTGCAAGCTTCCCTAGGGGAAGCCAAAAAATGCTTACTGCTTGGTCAAAAAAATGGACGCGCGCCTAAATTGGCCGCTCTTTGCAAAGCCTTGGCTAGCTAGACTGTGTTTCCATGGCGATACGCAACGCATCGCTGATCTGCGTCATCTCGTTTGGTGGCAGGGTCGGGGGCGTACTGAAGCTATCCAACCCGTCTTGCAGGTAGGCTGCAGATGTCACGTCATGCACATGCAGCATGGGTACAACATGCGCATGCGCATGGGGCACATGGATACCAGTGTAGAACAACGCGACGCGTTCAATCTTGTGAAGCTGCTTCATTGCGCGCGCGATGCGTTGTGCGCAGGTGGTGATGCGGGCGGCCAGGGGCTCTGGCAAATCTTCAAACCAGACATGATGCGCTTTCGGGATCACCAATGCATGGCCCTTGCGGATCGGGTGCAGATCCAGGAAGGCCAGAATGTGATTGTCTTCATACAGCTTGAACGCTGGGAGATCACCCCTGCCAATTTTGCAAAATAAACAGTCTTCCATGAGCCTCCCCCGTGTTGGTGCGCTTCAATCTGGCACATGCCAAACGGCGCGGCAATCGCGCCTGCCGATTGCAAGGGGGTTGCCGCCCCGATAAACGCGACCATGTTCCCAATGGGCCAGAGAAAAGGATATGATATGAGCTTGACCCGCGACGAAGTTCTTTCTGTGCTGGATACTGTCGCGCTGCCGGACGGTGGCACATTGGTCACACGGGATCTGGTGCGGGCACTGGTAGTCGAGGATGGCGCTGTCCGCTTCGTGATCGAGGCTGAAAGTCCGGAGGCCGCAAAGACGCTCGCGCCTGTGCGACAAGCCGCCGAGGCCGCAGTGGCGGCGATGGCCGGGGTCCAGCGCGTCTCAGTGGCATTGACGGCACATGGTCCGGCGGCAAAGCCGAAGGGCCCTGCGCCCAGCTTGAAGATCGGGCGTCATCCGACAGAGCAACCAGGCAAGCAACCGATTGCAGGGGTGAAGCACATTATAGCAGTCGGTTCGGGCAAGGGTGGTGTCGGAAAATCCACAGTTGCGTCAAATCTGGCGGTTGCGTTGGCACGGCATGGCCAGCGGGTCGGGTTGCTGGACGCAGACATATACGGTCCAAGCCAGCCCCGAATGATGGGCGTCGCGAAACGTCCGGCCTCTCCTGATGGCAAGATGATCATTCCCTTGCAGGCGCATGGCGTCACCATGATCTCGATCGGCTTGATGCTGAAAGAAGATGAGGCGGTCATCTGGCGCGGCCCGATGCTGATGGGCGCGTTGCAGCAATTGCTGACGCAGGTGGAATGGGGCGCGCTGGATGTGCTGATCGTCGATATGCCACCCGGCACTGGCGATATTCAACTGACGCTGTGTTCGAAATTCGACGTGCGCGGTGCGATTGTGGTGTCGACACCGCAGGATGTGGCGCTTTTGGATGCGCGCAAGGCGCTTCGTGCGTTCCAGACCCTGAAAACGCCGATTCTGGGGTTGGTCGAGAACATGTCGACCTTCATTTGCCCCAAATGCGGCCATGAAGAACATATTTTCGGTGAAGGCGGCGTGCGCAGCGAGGCAGAGAAGCAAGGCTTGCAATTTCTTGGAGAATTGCCGCTGAGCGTGGAAGTGCGTCTTGCCGGGGATGGTGGTGTGCCAGTGGCCGCGACTGACAGCCCGGTCGCGGCAGCTTACGAGCGGATGGCAGCGCGGCTTATTGAAGTACTCTGAATTCAGTATCGCAATGAGAAGAAAGGTGCATGGAGTGGGCATGGAATCTCATGGAAGTTGGGGTTCCGCCTGGTTCACGCCTTCTCTCATTCGAATCACTCCGCTGTGATTCGTGCGACTTGTGGGATTATTCACGCGACTCCCGCGTTCTTTCAGGCATTATTAATGGGCTGTCTGCGTAATTTTGTTGCTGGAGTGCAACATCTGAACCAGAGGTGGGAATTGTCCTGAATTTTATGGAACTCCGTAGCGGTGCGGTGGAGTTGCTTAGTGTGGCGATATATGTCGTGCCGTTCTTCTAAAGTTCTCACTATATATAGATAAACCTTGGGCGGGATACCCTTATTTTGTGTTGCTCTGTCCAGTAACGTCGGCTTCTTGATGCTGTTTCGGGCAATCTTTTTTCTTGCTGACCACGAAGTTCCATGGCATCCCAGTATCACGATAAGCGAGCACCAAGGGGCAACAAGACCCCACCGAGGCAAAGAGTTTCATACAGGCAACTCGCTCATCTGAACAAAGAGATCCGGCGCGCTTGCGAGCAGCACACCTCCCCCCAAGGAGCGAGCGCGAAACCGGGCCCCAGAGATGGGACAGTCGGCGGATCGAGCAGTGGCAGCAGCTCGGTCCGCCTATTTCATTTGTGCCCGGAAGTGTCGGGCATGACAA
>SKGU01000267.1 GCA_007117255.1 Natronohydrobacter sp.
TCATCGCGGTTGTCGTGCTTGTCCTGTTCGGGCGTGGCAAGGTCAGCGCCTTGATGGGGGAAGTGGGCAAAGGCATCACCTCGTTCAAGAAGGGCCTGAAAGACGGCTCTGACGAGATCGAGAAATCGTCCGATGACACAGCGCAAACTGCGCGCGACGTCACGCCCGAGAACGACAAAGACAAAGTCTGAACCACGCAGGCGGGCGGGTTGAACCGCGTGTCGCTTGGCGGCGTAGAGCAGGCTTGAACGAGCGCGTCAGCCCCGGCTGTCAGGCGCGAAGGGTGTGTCATGTTAGATATCGGCTGGACGGAACTCATGGTGATCGGGATCGTGGCCCTGATCGTGGTCGGTCCCAAAGATCTGCCCAAGATGTTTCGCACTTTGGGCCAGATGACGGCAAAAGCGCGCGGCATGGCGCGTGAATTTCAGCGTGCCATGGATGATGCGGCAGATTCCACCGGCGTCAAGGACATGGCGCGTGATCTGCGCAAGGCGACTGATCCACAAGGTATGGGGTTGGACGAGCTTGACAAAATGCGCAAATGGGATCCGTTGAAAGACGACGCCAAGGGCGCAAAACCTGACGCATCTGCTGACACAGCGCGTGACGCTGACGACGAGGAAGCGGCCTTCGACAAGATTGCATCAGAGATGGACAATCTGCGCAAGGAACGCGCTGCCAGCGACACAACACAGGCACCCACCGCCAAACCATCCGCTGCGCGCCCGGAAGCACCACCGCAAAGTACACCCGTACCCCCGCCGCCAGAGGGCGAACAGCCAGATGCGAAGGACAAGGGCCAGGCATGAGCACCCGTAGTCCCAAAGACGAAATCAACGATCAAAGCGCGCCGCTGATCGAGCATCTGGCCGAATTGCGCACCCGACTGATCCGGTCTGTTCTGGCATTTGTTGTCGGTATGGTGCTGTGTTTCACGGTGGCAACGCAGATATTCAACTTCCTGACCGCACCGCTGTGTTCGGCACTGGCCGACCGGGGACAAGATTGCGACCTGATTTTCATCAGTCCGCAAGAAGGCTTCTTCGTTGCCATCAAGGTCTCGCTTCTGGGCGGGTTCATGCTGTCCTTCCCGGTCATTGCGGGGCAGTTATGGCGATTTGTGGCACCAGGATTGTACCGGTCTGAAAAAAATGCATTCCTGCCCTTCATGTTGGCCTCGCCCTTCATGTTTCTGCTGGGCGCGTCATTCGCGTTCTATGTCGTGACCCCGCTGGCTTATAACTTTTTCCTTGGTTTCCAACAATTCGGGGCAGGGGGTGAAGTGGTGGAAGGCGTGCCTGGTGCCGCGCCCCTGTCGGTCGTGTTTCAAGGCTCGGCGCAGGAATATCTGAACCTGACGATCAAATTCATCGTGGCCTTCGGGATGTGTTTTCAGCTTCCGGTGTTGCTGACGCTGATGGGCAAAGCTGGACTGGTTTCTGCGGCGGGTCTGAGATCGGGTCGGAAATGGGCCGTCGTGGGTATTCTCACTTTGGCCGCGCTGGTCACGCCCCCCGATGTGATCACGCAGATCATCCTGTTTTCCGTGGTTTACGGATTGTATGAAATCTCTATCCGACTGGTCGCAATGGTCGAGAAGAAACGGCTGGAAGAGATGCGCCGCGAAGGTCTGCTGGACGATGATGAAGAGCTATATGCAGACGAAATGGAAGACGAGAAGTGACGCAGATGCCGGGCCAGCCTGACCATTTGCTGCGGATTGCAGAGGCGCTGGAACGCTTGGCCCCACCCCCCGCACCTGTGCCGGATCTTGGCGCCGCACAAGCCTTTGTATGGCATGTCGCGCCAGATCGTTTGCAGCCTGTGGCGCAGGTAAATCGCGTGTCGCTGGACCTGCTCAGAGGGATCGGGCGCGCGCGCGACACGTTGGTCGCCAACACGCTGCAATTCGCGCGCGGGCATGGTGCAAATAATGCGCTTTTATGGGGTGCGCGGGGTATGGGGAAATCCTCGCTTGTCAAATCCGTGCATGCGCATGTGCTGGAGCAAGAGCCGCAACCTGCGCTGAAACTGGTCGAAATCCAGCGCGAAGACCTGCCGTCGATCGGGCGATTGATGGCGCATTTGCGTATGGCCGAAGCCCGTTTCATCCTGTTTTGCGATGACCTGTCCTTCAGCCATGATGACCAGCATTACAAATCGCTGAAAGCGGTGCTGGATGGTGGCGTCGAGGGGCGACCGGAGAATGTGTTGCTTTATGCGACATCGAACCGCCGCCATCTGATGCCGCGCGACATGATCGAGAATGAGCGGTCCTCGGCGATTTCCCCGTCAGAGGCGGTGGAGGAAAAAGTCTCGCTGTCGGACCGTTTCGGGCTTTGGCTGGGCTTCCACCCATGTGATCAGGACGAGTATCTGGCGATGATCGACGGCTATTGCACTGCTTACGGGCTGGAGATCGCGCCTGAGCGGTTGCGGGCGGAAGCGATTGAATGGCAGGCGACGCGCGGCAGCCGGTCCGGGCGGGTGGCGTGGCAGTTTTTCACGGATCTGGCCGGGCGTGAGGGTGTGCGGATCTGAGAGGGGGGCTTGAGGGACTGCCGTCCCTCAAACTCCCGGCTTCAAGGGGCATTGATGCCCCTTGAAAATCCCCCAGAGTATTTTCGGCAAGATGAAATCAGGGCGTGGCGGCTTTGAAGATGGCGTCGATCATGGCCTGATTTCCGCGTGAGAATTCCA
>SKGU01000261.1 GCA_007117255.1 Natronohydrobacter sp.
CTCATAATCAGTATTATGTTAAATTTAGGTTCCATCAGATGGCTTGAAGCTCGGTCATGCTGCAGCTATGACGCCACCAGAGTTACTTTATACAAAGGCTGCGTCCCATGATCCCGCGCTATTCCCGCCCTGAAATGGTTGCCATCTGGTCCCCAGAGTCGAAATTCCGCATCTGGTACGAGATAGAAGCCCATGCCTGTGACGCGCAAGCAAAGCTTGGCGTCATCCCGGCTGACAGCGCGGCCGCCGTCTGGAAAGCCAAGGATGTCGAATTCGACGTCGCGCGCATCGACGAGATCGAAGCCGTTACAAAACATGATGTCATCGCCTTTCTGACCCATCTTGCCGAGATCATCGGCAATGAGGAAGCGCGCTTCGTGCATCAGGGCATGACCAGTTCGGATGTGCTTGATACGACTTTCAACGTGCAGCTTGTTCGTGCTGCTGATCTGCTTTTGGCCGATATGGATGCCCTGCTTGATGCGCTGAAGCGCCGCGCGATGGAGCACAAATTCACTATCCGCATGGGCCGCAGTCATGGCATCCATGCTGAACCCACAACTATGGGTCTGACGCTTGCGCGGTTCTACGCTGAAATGAAGCGCAACCGCGACCGCCTGCAAGCTGCGCGCGCTGAAGTTGCGACAGGCGCCATTTCCGGTGCGGTTGGGACATTCGCCAATATTGATCCGGCTGTGGAAGCTCATGTCTGTGCGCAAATGGGTCTGGAACCGGAGCCAATCAGCACACAGGTCATTCCGCGTGACCGCCATGCAATGTTCTTTGCCACCCTGGGTGTGATCGCCAGCAGCATCGAGAATATCGCAATTGAAATCCGCCATATGCAACGCACTGAAGTGCTTGAGGCTGAAGAGTTTTTCTCGAAAGGTCAAAAGGGTTCCAGCGCCATGCCGCACAAGCGCAACCCGGTGTTGACCGAAAACCTGACGGGTCTTGCGCGACTGGTGCGCATGGCCGTGATTCCGGCCATGGAGAATGTGGCGCTGTGGCATGAACGGGATATCTCGCACAGTTCGGTCGAGCGGATGATCGGCCCTGACGCCACTGTAACTCTGGATTTTGCCCTCGCCCGTCTGACCGGCGTGATCGACAAACTGGTGGTCTATCCCGATAACATGATCGCCAATATGAACAAGTTTCGCGGCTTGATCCATTCGCAGCGCGTGCTTCTGGCGCTGACACAAGCTGGGGTCTCGCGCGAAGAAGCCTATACGCTGGTGCAGCGAAACGCGATGAAGGTCTGGGAGCAAGGTGCTGATTTTCTAGAGGAATTGCTGTCTGATCCTGAAGTGTGCGCGGCGCTGGACGAAGACCAGATCCGCTCAAAATTTGATCTCGATTATCACACCAAGCATGTCGAGACGATTTTTAACCGGGTTTTTGACCAATAATGTCGTTTGCGGCGTTGATTTCGTAAGAATCGTGCTACCTTCTGACATACCGCAGAAGGAGAATTGGCATGAAACTGAAAGTTACCCTCGCTGCTTTGATCTTGGGCTTTACCCCGGCGCTTGCGTCGGCATCTTGTGGATGGAAAGAACGAACGGCTTCGGCTTGTGCTGAAGGTCAGGTGTATGACGCCGACAGCGCAACATGCATCGACCCGGTTAGCAGCTAAGAAACGGTTCCCTCAATGTCTTGCGCGCCCTTGGTGTTATCCAACGGCGCGTTTTTTTTTGCAGAAGTGTCTGTCGATAAACCCTTTCTTGAGGCTTTCGCGCCAGTGTTTGGCCAAAGACTCAATCATGTCAGGGTTTAAAATGCGCGAGGCGGATCAACAACTTGTCGTTGCCAGTTCGCAACTGGATTCCATGCAGACCCCATCTGCGCGCCCTGCCCTGTCCGGTCATTCCGGCGGGCGTGTTGGCACAGATCACCTGACAGGCGCACAGAAAGCTGCAATCATCGTGCGTCTGTTGCTGGCCGAAGGGCTTGAAACACCGATCACAAGCCTGCCATCTGATCTTCAAACGCAGTTGACGCAAACACTGGGAAATATGCGTCTCGTGGATCGTCAAACGCTATGCGCGGTGGTCGAAGAGTTCATCGATATGCTGGATCAGGTCGGATTGTCTTTTCCCGACGGGCTGGAGGGCGCGCTGTCCTTGCTCGAAGGCAAACTCAACCCTGACGCGACCGTTGCTTTGCGCGCCCTGTCGCGCGGACACGGTTTGAACGATCCATGGCCAACCCTTGAAAGCGCAAAAATAGATGATCTGTTAACTATTATCATGCAGGAATCGCGCGTCGTGGGGGCTGTCTTGTTGTCCAAGCTCAGTACCGACAAGGCTGCGCAACTCCTGATGAAACTGCCTGCGGATCAGGCGCAGGGTCTGGCCATTGCCATCGCACGCACAGAAGATATCGCCCCGGACACAGTCGCCCGGATCGGCGCAACGCTCGCGGATCAGATATGCGCCAAGCCTGCGCGGGCATTTGACGCGCCCCCCAGTAAACGCATGGGAGAAATCCTCAATGCATCTTCGGCTACTTTGCGCGATCAAATCCTGCGTGATCTTGAAGCCACAGATCAGGGCTATGCAAACGGCGTTCGCAAGTCCATTTTTACCTATCAGGATATCCCGGCGCGGCTGGAAACACGCGATGTGCCCACCGTCATGCGCGATCTGGACAACGAAGACCTGATGATTGTCTTGGCGACAGCCCAAGCCAACGACGCC
>SKGU01000014.1 GCA_007117255.1 Natronohydrobacter sp.
CCCCCCTCCCCCAACTCATCCACCTCAGATCAGTTGTCGCTGGGCAATGATTTTGGGAATTGCTTTCTTCACCTTGAAGAAGCCAGCACTCGCATGGGGCCAGATCGCTGCATCCCAAGGGCGTTGCCATTCGCAAAACCGGATGTTTTGCGCCTGAAGTGCGGGCTGTGCCTCAATGATCCAGTCGCGCAAAGGCCCCTCCGGAACATAGGGCGACACGATCTGGCGTGCACCCGCCTTGACGGCCCATGTTGCCAGATCAGACGAAACGCCAGCACGCTTCATTTCGAAAGCCTGCCCCAATCTCCCCCCTGCATCGGCAAGCGCGCCTGCTTCAAATGTCAGCACATCATCGGCCACATCGCGTGGCGATCGCAGATGTGACGCAGACAAGGCGACCACTGCGCGCAGATCGGACAGTTCATTCGCAAAATCCTCGACGCGGCAATCCTCTTCGGTCACAAGCAACAGGCTTGGGGCGGCGCTTTCCGGAGCAATCGGCACGCGCAGAGGCGTGACTGCAGGCAGACCGTCTGGTTCTGATGCATCCAGCCCTTGAGTGACGACCGCCAGATCTGCCTCGCGCGGTGCAAAGCGCCCGCCAGTGTATTTCGCGATATTCCATGCCTGCGCCGCATAGAACTTGCCGCGCGTATGCAGCCCCGCAACCCAGCGCCACCCCAAGGTATTCGAGGCCGGGTCGCCATCCAGCAAATGCCGATAGAAGAAATCCGCCCCCAGCCGCCACGGCAGGTCCAGCGTGAATATCCAGATCGACGCAAACCACATCCGCGCATGATTGTGCAGATAGCCGGTTTCCACCAATTCACGCGCCCATGCGTCGAAACACGCAATCCCCGTCTGACCTGCTTCGGCCTGATCCAGATTGCGGCGCAACGCGCGGTCACGCGATACTGCATCCATATCCTGCAACACACCGTCACGGTAACGCGCCCAAACCCCCGGTCTGTGTTCTAGCCAGCCTTTGAAATAGCTGCGCCAGATCACCTCTTGAATGTATTTTTCTGCACCTTCCGGACCATGCGCCTCCAGCGCTGCCGCGACGGCCTCTTCCTCCAGCACCAGCCTGCGGCGGATATAGGGTGAGAGGCCGGACACATCCTTGTGTCCATCAGGCCCATAGTCATAATTTCGCCCGGACGTATAGCGCCGCCCCATGCGCGGCGTGAAATCCGCCAGGCGCGCCAGACCCGCAGCGCGCGTCGGTGTGAACTCTCGCATGATCCTGATCCTTGTTACCTGCCGCGAAGTTAGGTCAGGCCGTCACAGGATCAATCCGGCGGGCCGGCGAAGTCCAGATCATCCAGCCGCACGCCCCGCCGGGTGATCTTATCCGCCGAAATACGCAAATCTGACAAATCGCCCTGCACTTGCGCGAAATGGCTTTCCAGCTTCGCCACGCGCGCACCAACCCGCGCCGCATCTTCGACCAGCAGCTGCACTTCGCGCCGGATTGTGCGGGCCTCATCGCGCAAACGGGTGTCCTTGAGCACCGCGCGTAGCGTATTCAGCGTCGCCATGCAGGTCGAAGGAGATACGATCCACACCCGCGCGGCGAAGCTCTCGCGCAGCACATCAGGCAAGCTGGCGTGAACTTCCGCATAAACGGCTTCCGAAGGCAGAAACATAAGCGCGCCATCAGCCGTTTCTCCGGGCAGGATGTAGCGTTCTGAAATGGCGCGTATATGGCCGCGTAGCGCGCGCGACAGCGCTTTGCGAGCCTCGACACGGGCGCCTTCATCTGCCGCGCGGGTCAGTGCTTGCCATGCTTCCAGCGGGAACTTGGCATCCACCGCCAAAGGTGGCGCAAGATGGATAAGCGCGTCCACCCGCCGCCCATTCGACAATGTTGCTTGCAGACTATAGGCATCGGGCGGCAGTGCATCGGCAAGAAGCGCCTCCAACTGCACCTCGCCAAAGGCACCACGCGCCTGCTTGTTCGACAAGATATCCTGCAAACTCAGAACATTGCCAGACAGGGCTTCGATCTTGGCCTGTGCTGCATCGATCACCTGCAAACGCTCGCGCAGCGCCCCCATGCTGGCCGCGGTTGCTTGCGCATTCCCCGACAGTGTATCGCCCATGTAGCGGCCCATATCCGCCAACCGCGATTCCACCAGCCCGATCACCTGTGTCTGGCTTTGCGCCACATGACCAAGACCGCCTGCAAGCTGCTGCTGTGCTTCGTTCAGCGATGACAGCCGCGAATCGAGCACGGCAAGGCGTGAAGAAAGCGGCCCCAAAACGCGTACCAGACGCCATAGAACCGCCAGCGCCACAACACTCAGCACAAGGCCGATTACAACCGGATCATCCCAGGTCAGCGTCATCTGCGGCCGAATAGTTTTTCAATATCCGCCAGTCCCAGATGCACGTAAGTAGGCCGCCCATGATTGCATTGTCCAGATAGCGGCGTCGCTTCCATCTCGCGCAAAAGTGCGTTCATTTCCTCGACTCGCATTACCCGGCCAGAACGGACAGAGCCGTGACAAGCCATACGCGAGAGCACCGCGTCAAGGCGAGCTTCCAACTCACGGCTATGACCAAAGTCTTCGAGCTCGTCCAGAATATCGCGGATCAGACCCTTCGCGTTGATTTGTCCAAGTACTGCAGGAATTTCACGCACCAGAACACTGCTCCCGCCGAACCCCTCGATACCGAGGCCAAGTTTGGCAAGGTCTGGCGCGATTTCCAGAAGCCGCGCTGACTCTGACGCAGTTACCTCTACGATATCGGGGATCAGCAACGTCTGTGTCGCGACCCCGTTCTCGGCACGTTGCCGCTTCAGGCGTTCATATACAAGGCGTTCATGCGCGGCATGCTGATCGACGATCACAATGCCCTGCGCGGTCTGTGCGACGATGTAATTCTCATGCAACTGCGCACGCGCGGCCCCCAAGGGGGTTTCAGCAGGCGCATCCGTTGGAGCCTCATGACGGGCCGATACCGGAGCCTGATCACCCCAGAATGCAGGAGCTTCCGCCAATCCGTCAGGCGCCTGCAACTGATAGGTACTGCGCAAGGCGCCGGCAGAGGGGCGGTCCATCTGATAGCTGCGCGGCGCTGTTGACTGCGGCTGCATCGCACCCAGCATCGCTCCGGCGACTGTGCTCGACGCCCGGTGCCCTGCCCCTGCAAGCGCATGGCGCAAGGCGCTGACCAGGAGCCCCCGCGCAAGTCCGGGGTCGCAGAACCGCACTTCGGATTTTGCGGGATGCACATTTACATCCACAAGTTCCGGCGCGCAATTCAGAAACAATGCAACGACTGGATGGCGGTCGCGCGGCAAGACATCGGCATAGCCCGCGCGCAGTGCTCCCAGAAGCATCTTGTCGCGCACAGGCCGACCATTGACGAACAGATATTGCGCCACCGCCGCGCCCCGTGAATAGGTGGGTAAGGCCGCAAACCCCGTCAGACGCAGCCCGTCGCGTTCTGCGTCAATGCACAAGGCATTCTCCGTGAAATCACGGCCAAGGATTGTGGCCATGCGCTCTTCCAGCGCATCAAACAGCGCGCCTTGCGCTGCATCCGCGCGGAAGACCTCGCGCGGCGCATCGCCCGACACATCCGACAGCGTGAAACTGACATAGGGTTCCGCCAATGCCAGACGTTTGACCACATCGGCAATCGCTTGCGCTTCGGCCCGGTCTGAGCGCATGAATTTCAACCGCGCAGGTGTCGCAAAGAACAGGTCACGCAATGTGACAGTCGTGCCATAGCTTGCAGCATCAGGACGCACATCACCCATGCGACCGCCATCCACGGTAAGCCGCGCTCCATCGCCGCCGACCGCACGGCTGGTGATTGTCAGCCTGCCGACACTGCCCAGCGAGGGCAGCGCTTCTCCACGAAAACCGAATGAATGTATGTTCAGCAGGTCAGACCCGTCGATTTTCGAAGTCGCATGCCGCGAAAGCGCAAGTGGAAGGTCTTGCGCGATCATGCCGTGTCCGTCGTCGCGCACCCGGATTAATGTCTTGCCGCCGTCGGCATAGTCGATGTCAATCCGCCCGGCGCCAGCGTCGAGTGCGTTTTCGACAAGTTCCTTAACCGCAGAGGCTGGCCGCTCCACCACTTCGCCAGCCGCGATGCGGTTGACTGCCGCTTCGTCAAGCTGGCGAATTTCAGGGCGTATATTGCGATCCGGTGCGTTCATGCCACATGATATAGCACGCACCGCGTCGATCTGCCAAGGGTCAGTTCAAGCCGACAGGCTGACCAACTACCACAAAAAACAGCGCCTCAGGGTCAAACAGACGCGCGGCGAGATCATTGACTTCGTCCAGTGTCAGCACATCGATCAAATCATTGCGAATGTTGACGTAATCCCGATCAAAGCCCTGATACTGCATCGAGGCCATGATAGACGCGATTGACCCATTTCCATCAAATCGCAGAGGGTACGCGCCCGTCAGATAGGTCTTGATGCGGTCAAGCTCTTCTGCAGTGACACCATCGCGGCCCATCCGCGCCCATTCCTCTCGCAGCAGTTCTATCACAATCTCAACATTGGCATTGTCAGTTGACAGTCGCCCCTGGTAGCTTTCGCCCAATGCGCCAGAAGAAAGAAACGCGCCAATTCCGTAAGTAAGGCCACGTTCTTCGCGCAAACTCCGCATCAGTCTTGTGCCGAAGCGCCCACCACCGAATATTTCATTCACAACAAAAGCTGTCAGAAACTCCGGATCATCGCGGGCAATACCATCATGGCCAAAAGCGACCACCGATTGCGGACCGTCAAAAGGTACGATCTCCAGCCCCGGTTCTGCGAGGAACTCTGCTCTCTCCGGGATCGGCCAACCCGTTTCGGGGATGCCTTCAAACAGCCGATCAACCAATACACCAAGCTCTTCAGCCGAGATATCGCCAGCCGCGCCGATATAGACCCGGTCACGCGCGATTGCACCCCTATGTGCGTCCAGAAGCGCCGCACGGTCCAGCGCGGCAACGGTATCCGCGGTGCCATTGGTTTCGCGTGCATAGGGATGCTCACCAAAAGCAGCCCGCGCGAAAGCTCGTGACGCCAGAGTGTTTGGCTCTAGCTGATCACGGCGCAACTGTGCCAAGACCTGAGCGCGTTCGCGCGCGATCGCGTCTTCATCAAAACGTGGATCGACCAGCGCAAGGCGGAGATGATCAATCGTCGCCTCGGCATCTTCTGTCAAAAAGCGCGCCGACACAGAAACAGAATCTCGTCCTGAACTAAAACTCAACCGCGCAGCCAGTTCTTCGGTGCGGGTAGCAAAGGCCTGTGCATCCATATCCCCTGCCCCCTGGCTGAGCAACGAGGCCATCAGATTAACTGCCCCCGCCTGATCGTCACTTTCCAGCGACGCACCACCTGCAAAGATCAAATCGATCGCCACGAAGGGGATCGAACGTTCCTCAACCAGCCAGACGGTCAAACCAGACGGTGTCGTGACAGGGGTGATATCGACCTCTGCCCGCAGGGGAAACGCGATGAGAATAAACAGCGCGACAAATCGTTTCATTGGCTCAACTCCGCCGTTTGGGGGCGCATCAGGTGGCCTGTAACAGAGGCTCGTTTATCTAGCAGCATCTGCCCCGCGGCCAGCACATCCTCTGGTGTCACTGCATCAATCGCGTCAATCCAACCCTCGACATCCTCAACCGTCAATCCAATGCTCAAGCCCACACCATATTGCCGCGCGCGCCCCTGCATATCATCAAGACCAAAAATCTCAGAGGCGCGAATCTGGTGCCGAACTCGCTCGAACTGTTCGGGATCGATGCCTTCTTCCAGAAACTCGGCGACGACGCGATCAAGGGCCGCTTCAGCATCGGACAATGACACACCCTCGACCGGGGTGATGCCCAACATGAACATGCCATAATCACGCATCGTACCCATGTAGCTGGCCCATGCCGATAGCGCTATGCCTTCATCAAAGGTCAAACGACGTTCCAGAACAGATGTCGTAGATGACCCGCCTAGAAGTGCAGCAAGCATTTGCAGGGCCGCAGCTTCGCCCTGATCGCCACTGCGGCGCGGGGGCGCAAGGTAGATGCGGCTGACATAGGGATTGCCTACACGCGCATCTTCCATAACAACCCGGCGTTCGGCCAGATGTGGCGGCTCAGTCGGGCGCTCGACCGGGGCAATGGCAGGATTCGCAGGGATTGCGCCGTAATGCTGCCTGGCCAATGCAAGTGCCTCATCCGTGTCCACATCGCCAGCAATCACAAGGATCGCGTTATTGGGACCGTAATGCGCGGCGTAGAAATCCATCGCCATCTCGTCGGTAAGCACTGCCATGTCATGCCGCCAGCCGATAATTGGCACACCATAAGGATGCTCCTTGAACAAGGCTGCAAGCATTGCCTCATTGAACTGCGCGCCAACACGGCTTTCCAAAACCTGCCCGCGCTCTTCAAGGATCACATCACGTTCGGGTAGCCATTCTGCCTCTGTGAATGACAGATTCTGCATACGGTCGGCTTCCATTTCCATCATCAATTCCAGCCTGTCCGCTGCAACTCGCTGGAAGTAGCCTGTGTAATCCCAAGACGTAAAAGCGTTGTCGCGCCCGCCATTGGCCTCGACCACAGATGAAAATTCACCGGGCGCCATAGTTTCGGTACCCTTGAACATCAAATGCTCTAGAAAATGTGCGATGCCCGATTGCAGGGGCGGTTCATCCGCCGCCCCGACACGGTACCAGACCATATGGACGACGACCGGGGCGCGACGGTCTTCGATCACGACGATTTCCAACCCATTGTCCAGCGTCGTATGTGTGACAGGGCTGGCATGTGCCATCGTCGTAAAGCTGACTACAAAAACGAGTGTCGAAAAAAGCCTGCTTACGAACATATGGTCCTCCGGGGTAATTATGTGCCGGAAAGTACTGTCTTGCGGCCGGGTTTCAAGCCCATCAACGCAAGCGTGATTCACTGCGAGGCGCCGGGGCTTGCCCGGCACCTAACGGCTTACTCGACAGTAATGGTGATGACCTCTGACATGATGGGCGGATCATGGGGCACATGGTCATGATCCCCCATGAGCAAGAACATCGTATGTGTGCCTGCAGGCAGATCCAAGGTCACTTCTGTCTGGCCACCGCCAAAATGGCGGTGCTGATCATCGGCAGGCAGACCGAACTCCATGTCCACCTCATCCGGATCGAGATTTATCAACAGGTGGTGATGGCCTGTGTTCGGCCAATCCACCCCAGCAGGCGCAATCCCGATTCCGCGCGCCCCGAATTGCAGCGTGACCGGGTTAGACACGGTCGCGCCATCGGCAGGGCTAATGAAATAGACCTCCGCCCCTTCTGGCGCAGGGGTGCGATCCATACCGTCATGGCTGTGGGAATGCGTATCAGCAATTGCAGTGCTTGCAGCGAAAACAAGGCCAATCATGGCCCCGGACAGTCTGAGCATAGTTTTCCTCCCTTTTGCAGCGAAATGCCGCAGAAGAGAGGGTAGCACAGATCACATGCGTGCAAGGTGTCCGCTGCACAAATCTTGGTCAGATCATTCCGTGGCTTGCGGTGGGGCTGTCGGTGTGCGCACCCCTGCCCGGCGCCAGCGTTCCAGTTCAGCGTATTTGTCCAGCCACATGAACTGATAAGCGTTGTGGTAGACATTTACAGCAAAGACCCGCTCCAGCAGGCGTCCGCGATTGCGCTGCCGGTGGGCCAGATCTTCGGCTGCGAGCTGCTCACGAATACCAGCGTCGCGCCCCAGGCGACTCGCATAGTTTACGATCCCGCCATCCGCTGTACCAGGCGCCATGGCCAGAGCCGGATTACCACCCAATGCGCGCGCTATATCTGCGACCGGTTGAGGATCGACACGATTCACGCCGCCCGGATTGGGGGGCGGCAATTCACGCAAGCTGGGCGGCATTTCCAACGGACGTGTTGGCAGAATCCCGAATTCATCAGGCCCACGTTCCTGCGCGGCTGCGTGCATCAGCACAGGATTTTCCGGGTCCGAACAGGCCCCAAGCGTCAGGGTTGCCACGCCCATAGCGGCGAAGATCACCTGTCTGACTGCCATGAAGACCCCCTTGTCCAATGCCCTAGCGCTCTGGTCTTAACGTATTCGCAAGCCCGCGTCACGCCCTGCCGTAAAAAATTCAGATAGCCCTGATGCGGGTCACTTTGAGGGTGTTGCACCGCTCTTGCCCCCTGAGAACAGGATCAGTGCAAAGGCCCCTGCAAAAATTGCCGCATCCGCAATGTTGAAAGAATACGGATTTCTGATCCCGCAACAAGACATGTTGATGAAATCGACCACTGCACCATAACGTATCCGGTCAATCACATTGCCCAGAGCACCGCCCACCAGCAACCCCGCGCCAAGCTGCATCCAGGCGCTTGCCCCTTCGCGGCGCACCCAGACCCAGACCGCGACACAGATCGCCAGGGCCAATGCGATCAGAAACCAGCGCATGATCTCGCTGTCCGATCCGAAAAGCCCGAAATTCACACCCCGGTTCCACGCCATTGCAAAGACCAGATACGGGTCAAAGACCGGAATATACAGGCGCTGGTCCAGCGCCATGCGTTCGATCACCCAATACTTGCTGGCCTGATCCGCGATCAGGGTCAGCGCCAGTGTTCCAATGGCAACGCGCATGCTTGCAGCCCTCTCAGTGGCGGAAATGACGCTGGCCAGTGAAGACCATTGCAAGCCCTGCAGCATCGGCTGCGGCAATCACCTCATCATCGCGCATCGAGCCGCCGGGCTGGATGATCGCCTTGGCCCCGGCTTCCGCCGCACTCAGAAGCCCGTCCGCGAAGGGGAAGAACGCGTCCGAGGCCACGACAGAGCCCTGCGTCAGCGGCGCATCCAGCCCCAGCACCTCGGCCATGTCCTGCGCCTTGCGCGCAGCAATCCGGGTCGAATCAACCCGGCTCATCTGGCCTGCGCCTACGCCGACTGTGGCCAAATCCTTCACATAGACGATGGCGTTTGATTTGACATGCTTGGCCACTTTCCACGCGAACAGAAGATCGGCCAATTCCGCATCCGTAGGCGCGCGCTTGGTGACAATGCGCAGGTCATCCGGCCCAATCATCCCGTTGTCACGGTCCTGCACCAGAAACCCGCCGGATACCTGTTTGAAGGCCAGCCCCCCCTCGCCCGGATTGGCAAGTCCCGGTGTGGTCAGAAGGCGCAGGTTCTTCTTGGAGGCAAAATGGGCAATCGCGTCCTGATCTGCACCCGGTGCGATCACGACTTCTGTGAAGATATCCGTGATGGCCTGCGCAGTCTTCAGATCAAGCTTTGAATTGAACGCAATGATGCCCCCGAAAGCAGAGGTGCGGTCACAATCATAGGCGCGCTGATACGCTTCGGCCAGCGTCGCACCACGCGCGACACCGCAGGGATTGGCATGTTTGATGATCGCACAGGCCGGGCCGTCAGCGGGCAGGAATTCAGAGACCAGTTCGAAGGCCGCATCAGTGTCGTTGATGTTGTTATAGCTCAACTCCTTGCCCTGATGCTGCGTGGCCGTCGCCACGCCGGGCCGCGCGCTGCCATCATGGTAAAAGGCCGCCGCCTGATGCGGGTTTTCGCCATAGCGCAAGGTCTGCGCCAGCTTGCCCGCAAAAGCACGGCGGCGCGGTGCAGGGTCGGAAATCGCATCCGCCATCCATGTGGACACTGCCGCATCATAGGCCGCCGTGCGCGCATAGGCGCGCTGCGCCTGACGCTGGCGGAAGCTCAGCCGCGTCTGGCCATTCTGCGCGTCAAGTTCAGACAGCAGCGGCAAATAGTCTTCAGGGTCCGTAACGACAGTGACGAAGGCGTGATTCTTTGCGGCGGCCCGAATCATGGCTGGGCCCCCAATGTCAATATTCTCGATCGCCTCGGCATAGCCTGCGCCGCGTGCAACGGTGTCTTCAAACGGGTAGAGATTGACCACCAGCAGATCAATTGCCTTGATCCCATGCGCAGCCATCGCGCCGACATGCGCCTCATCATCGCGCAGCGCCAGAAGCCCGCCATGCACGCCCGGATGCAGCGTCTTGACCCGACCATCCATCATTTCGGGAAAACCCGTCAGCTCGGACACATCCTGCACCGCAAGCCCAGCTTCGCGCAGCGCGCGCGCCGTGCCGCCTGTGGACACCAGCTCGACCTTGCGCGCGGCCAGCGCCTTGGCCAGATCGATCAGGCCCGTCTTGTCGGACACGGAAATCAGAGCGCGTTTCAGCGGGGCGAGGTCAGTCA
>SKGU01000329.1 GCA_007117255.1 Natronohydrobacter sp.
ACTTGTTGCTGTCGATCCATTTCGACATCATCGCCTTGTCGCGGAAGCATTCTTCCGGCACGGCACGCCGTTTGATCCGTGCGAGTTTTTCGGCAAATGCCACCTGTTTCGAGCTGGGCCGTGTGTTCAGCATGGTGGCGGGAGCCATTCGCGCTTGCGCATCAATCCAGGCGCTCAGACGCCGCCGGTCCTGTTGTAGCCCGCCTGGAATCAGCGTTTGGTTCCGCAGGGCCAGCTTGCGTGCATAGGCAATCTGGCGCGGCGTTGCGGGCAGGGTGAAATCGGTCTGTTCCATCATCTACCTCCTGTCCAATCTGTTTCCAAATATAGAACAATATAAGAACATTTTCAAGTCTTACCCTACATTCAGCGCGGCTTTGTGGCTGAGATGCCGGCGTGGGGCTTGTATCCCGGCGATTTGTCCATGAAGTATTCCCGCATCGCGACGGGACAGAAACAATGAGCCTTGTTCTTGCAATTCTGGCACTGCTGCTGGGCGGCGTCATGAAAGGGGCCACGGGTGCTGGCGCGCCCGTGATTGCGGCGCCAGCGCTGACCATGCTGTTCAATGTACAGACCGCCGTGGCAATTCTGGTTGTCCCAAATCTGCTAGGCAATATCTGGCAGGCCTGGAGCTTCCGCAAGGACGCGCTGCCGCTGCGTTTCCTGGTTCTCTTTGCTGGGGGTGGATTTATCGGCGCGGTGCTGGGCACATGGCTGTTGGTGGTGCTTGCCCCGGAAACGCTGTCACTGTTGGTGGCTTTCGCTGTCATCATCTATATCGTGCTCAGGCTGGGGAAACCCGGCTGGGTGTTGCCGCAATCGCGCGCGACAGGGTTGAGTGCGCCTGTCGGTTTGCTGGGCGGTTTGTTGCAGGGGGCAACAGGGATTTCCGCACCTGCATCAATCACTTTCCTGAACGCGATGCGCTTGCCGCGCCCGGCTTTCATCGGGACAATTGCGATTTTCTTTGTGGCGATTTCCACGGCGCAACTGCCCGCGCTCTGGACAGTTGGCCTGATCAGTTCGCAAACGCTGGGCTTTGGCCTGCTGGCGTTGGTGCTGATCCTTGTGGCCATGCCGCTTGGAAACTGGCTGGGCAAACGCTTGCCGTCGCGGGTGTTCGATCTGGTGTTGCTGACGCTTCTGGGCCTGATCGCGCTGAAAATCCTGATCGAAGTGCTGGTGCTGGGCTAATCCCCTGCCCCCGGCAATAATCCGGCATCCTGCGCGAGATCCATGTCCTGCAGGTCTTGCAGGCTGCGCAGATCAAAAGCGGCAAGAAAACTGTCGGTTGTGATGAAACTGTAAGGGGCGCCCCGGCGCGGGGCGCGCGGTCCCGGTGCGATCAGGCCGCGTTCGGATAGTCGGCCGATCAGATCGCGGCTGATTTCGCGCCCGAAGATCTCGCGCAGCCCATCGCGGGTGATGGGCTGATGCAATGCGATGGCCAGAAGCACTGTCACATCCTGTGGTCCAAGGCACATGGCTTGTGCGCCGACGTCGCTTGCTGCCCGGATGACTGGCCCGTAGGCTGAGCGGGTGCGTAGGGCAAACCTGCTGCCGGCGCGCGACAGTTCATAGGGGCGATCGGCCAGATCGGCGGCCAGATCGTCGATCAGCAAATCGAGTGATGCGCCCTGCCCCACGACGCGCGCCAGATCGTCGCGCGAGACTGGGCTGGCAGAGGCGAAAAGCACCGCCTCAATCCGTCGCATCCATTCGCGCCACCGCAGATCAGGTGGCAGGTCGGACAATTCGCGGTCAAATACGGGCGCCTTGGTTTTGTTCATGCCTATACCCCGTATAGACGGAAACTTTCGCGCCCGGTCAGTTCGCGTACCACACCCAATTCCACCAAACGCTCGCAGAACCGCCGTGCGGCCCGGTCTGACATTACTGGCACAAGTGCGCGGGAAGGTGCCAATGCGTCTTGCGCCAGAAACAGGGATACCGCCGGATGGGCTCCTTTTGCCCGCAACTTGGGGGCAACCGCGCGCAAGGCGTCGGCCTTGCGCGTCAGGTCTGCCGCCAGTGTCAGGGCATGACGCGCAGAGGTGACAAGGGCGCGCGCGCATGCCTGCTGCAGTTCTGTGTCACAGCGCATGAGATCGCGCCGGTGGAGCCCCGATGCGAGCAATGGCACCATATATTGCCAACCAAGGGCGTGTGACAGCGCACTATCTGCGAGGATCAGCGCTGTGGTTTCGGCGCGCGGCAGATCAGTCAGGATGGCTTGCACCAACTGTGCCGCCCCAGCGATTGGCGCGGCGGTGTATGGCGCGGTCCATCCATCCAGTTGTACCTTGTCCAGATGCGGCAAGGCGCGTTGCAGCGATGCAGGGCTTATGGGGCGCTCGGTGGCGCGCAACCATGCCTGCAAGATGGCCCCTGCTGGCCCTGGTGTTTCGCTTGGTCGCAACAGATGCACTTCGTCGCGCATCTGTGCCACACTTTCGGGGCGTCCTGCAAACTGCGCGCAGTTTTGTGAAGCGGAAAGCGCCAGCCGAGCACGCCACAGCGCCTGTGGCAGTGTGTCGACCTTCTGCGCCAGATGCAGCGCGCATAAGGCGGCACCGGCTGCAAAAACCGCGTTTTCCGGGATGCTGATATCATGCCCGGCCACCCAATCGGGCAGGCGCGGCAACATGCCGGGAGGTGACGCGGAAGCGAGCTTGCGTTTCATCTGCCAAAGCTACGAATGCGCGGCGCTTTGTGCAAGCTTATCGACGCCAAGCGCCGGGGAAATGAATAGATGCTTCACCTGAAGGGAGGAAGCTGGCTGACAGACACGCTTGTTCGCGCCCTGATCTGAGTTATAGAAAGGTGGAAGGGCTGTGATGTCACAGCAGGCAGCATGCCAGATCCATGCCGACTACATCGGGGAGAAGCAAAAATGACGCAAAGCAGAGTTGTCTTGTTCGAACAATCCGGTGGTCCAGAAGTGCTGAAAATTGTGATGCAGCAGGTCGGTGCGCCGGGGCCGGGTCAGGTGCGCGTCCGTCATCACACCTGTGGATTGAACTACATCGACATTTATCAGCGTTCCGGCGTCTATCCCCTACCCTTGCCGCATGTGTTGGGTATGGAAGGGGCGGGTGTGGTCGAGGCTTTGGGTGAAGGCGTCACGCATCTGGCCGTGGGTGACCGTGTAGCCTATGCCAGCGCGCCTCCGGGGGCGTATTGCGATGCGCGCGTGATGGCGGCGGCGCAGGTCTGCCGTTTGCCCGACAGCATCGATTTCCGCACTGGTGCGGCGATGATGCTGCAAGGGCTGACAACGCATTACTTGTTCGAGCGCACAGTCCCGCTGAAGGCAGGCGATACAGTTCTGTTTCATGCCGCGGCGGGCGGGGTCGGGTTGATCGCCTGCCAATGGGCACGGACGAAGGGCATTCGCCTGATCGGTACTGCGGGCACGGATGAGAAATGCGCCCTTGCGCTGGCGCATGGCGCATCCGAGGTGATCAATTACGAGCGTGAAGATTTCGTCGCCCGCGTGCGCGATCTGACTGATGGGCGCGGGGTGGGTGTGGTGATGGACAGCATCGGCGCGGCCACGTTCGAGCGCTCGCTGGACAGCCTGCGCCCGTTGGGCATGATGATCAGCTTTGGAAATGCATCGGGCAAGGTGCCGCCCTTTGATCTTGGCATATTGGGTGCGAAAGGCTCGCTGCAACTGACGCGGCCCACGTTGTTTACCCATATTGCAGATTATGCCACCTGTCAGGCCATGGCGTCTGACCTGTTTGCGATGGTCGAAAGCGGCAAGGTGGCGATCCGTATCGGGCAGGAATTCGCGCTGGAAGATGTGGCCGAAGCGCACCGCCAGATGGAAGCGCGCAGCACCACGGGCAGTTCAGTTCTGATCTGCTGACGAATGGTGCGCATAGCGTCTGCCGGAGTTCATGCGGCAGACGCTGTGTCGGTTCAGGGCATCTTCATGACTGCCAGCGGGGTAAAAAAGGAGGGGCTGGATGAGGCGGCACCGGGATTTATGTCTTTTAACCGAAATGTCCCTTCGGCTGTGCCATCGGTGATGTAAGGTTCGTCCCCACGGTTCCCTGAGCGCGAACTGAAAATCGCCAGCCCACCACCTATTGCTGCGAAATTCTGGCTATGGCTGGTGCCTTGGCGATTCGTGCGCGTGATGCGTCTTGTCCCCTCCCGTGTGCCGTCCGTTACCCAAGGTGTAGCCCCGTGTGACATGGTGTTTTCGTTGCGGCGGTCAAAGCCTCTGAACACCACCAGTCCATCTGCGATCCTTACGATTTCAGTTACTTCCAGTCTGTTCTTCAGTCGTTGTGTGCCAGACCCGGTTCCATCTGTGCGCCACAAGCCGGGCGCCACTCCTTCAGCCGCATCTCCGACTGTTCTGAACACAAAGATATCGCGGTCCTCGGTAAGGGGCGTAAAATTTCTCGGAGAGGATGAGGCCGGTCCACGCGCAAGATCCTTTACCCGTTTCGTCCCGCCGCGTGTGCCATCCGTGATGAACAACTCAATGCCACGGGCATGATGCCGCGCCTGAAAAATCAGCGACCCGTTTGCAAGTTGCGTAAAAGAGCGTGGGTTCGAACTGGTCACATTATTGATGCGCCGCAGCAATTCCGGGCGATCACCGGTTGACAGATCATAGATCCAGGGATGACGCCCGCGATTGGGATGGGTTGCATTGATCACCACGGCAGTATCGTCGATTGGCGCGGCTTCAATCATGTCGCGCAATGGGCCAGGGACCATTGTTGTCCCCTCGGGCGTGCCATCGCTGACCCATATCCGCCGTTGCTCGTTGCGCTCTGCCCCGAACATGAATGTCGACTCCGACAGGCGCGTGAAATTTCGTGGGCTTCCATTGTCAGGGCCTGGTGTTGAATCCAAAAGCTGGAACGTGCCGAGAAACGTGCCGTCACTGATCCAAGTTTCCCGACCAGCTTCATCTGTTCGCGCGCTGAATACGACCCTACCGTTGCCGATATAGGTGATCGAACTCGGCGAACTGCCTTCTGGACCGTCGCGGATATCCCGCACCATCCTTGTGCCGTCAGAAGTGCCATCCGTCACCCAGAGTTCGGCGCCGTTTCTGCCGTTATTGGCTTGAAAGAAAACACGACCGTCTTCTGTCGCGGTCAACCATTGTGGCATGCTGTTGTCTGGGCCCTCGTTGATATCTGCAAGCAGTACGGTTCCGTCATGCGTCCCGTCTGTCACCCAGAGTTCGCGCCCGTGCACCCCGTCATTGGCCGTGAAAATGATGACAGCCTCGTCGCTGACAATCTGAGCTTTCGCCGGGATGAAAGATGCAAATGCAAGCCCTGCCGCCAGCACAAATGTTCTTGAAAGATAAAGCATGGTCGCCTCCTGTTGCGACGTGAATTGGAAATACTGTGACGAAACTGAACCGAAATATATCATAATGATTGCCCAAACGGCCCTATCGGTCAAGAATTTTGGCCCAAAGGGCGCGCTTCGGGCAGTATGGAACGCATGCGGAAAGCCGCAGTTCGTTGTTGAACTGGCAGATGCAAGGGCTGTCAGGCCCTGCCAAAGCGCAAATTGCCTGCCGCTGTGTTTGGGGGATTACAAGAGCGCAGACAGCTCTTCGGCGGCACGTTTCAGCCGTGGCAGATGTGTGTAACCCTGCTCGATGGAGATGCGCTGCGTTGGACCTTGAAACGCGATGGTGGCAGGCATGCGCCCGAATTTGTCGCGCAGTGGCACTGCAAAGGCGATCACGCCTTCGAGAAACTCTTCATTGTCCACAGCAAAGCCCTGGTCGCGGATTTTCGAGATTTCATCGCGCAGCGCATCCGGGTTGGTCAGAGTGGCAGGCGTCAGTTGCTGCAATTCTGCGTTGCGCAAATAGCTGTCCAGACGCAGATCGCTGAGGGTCGACAGGTACAGTTTTCCCCCGGCAGTGCAGTAGAACGGAACATGCGCCCCAACGGAGAACTGCACCCGCAGCGGCCATTCCGTTTCCACCCTGTCCAGGTAAATCATGGATTCGCGATCCGGGATGGCGAAATTGCAGGTCTCACCGATATCTCTGGCCAAGGCCCTCATGATCGCCAGACGCGGTGTGCGCATGCGCATGCTGGACATCGTGGCGACCGCAAGCTGGCGGGCACGGGGGCCTACTGAATAGGCGCGCCCGTCAGGTTCGCGCTGCAGGTAGCCTTCAGACTCCAACGTCTGGAAAAGCCTGTGCAAAGTGGCTTTGGGCAGATCCGTCACGCCGCCCAACTCAGTCGGCGTGACCGGTCCACCGCGACGCACCACCTCTTCCAGCAGCGTCAAAAGACGCAGGGTCGTGGGGATGCGTTCGCCGCGCTCATCCTCGGCTGAAGCCATCGTCTGGTGCGTCATTGTATGCACTCACAGCTTGGGCCCCGCTTTATCAGGTCAGGATCAGAGACAGCCATGGAACGAAGGCCACCAGGAACCAAACACTGATCAGGGCGATCAGATAAGGCACGATATACCCCAACAAGCGCATATAGGGCACCCCTGTCACGCCACTTGCGACATAAAGATTCAACCCGTAGGGCGGTGTGATGAAGCCAATAGAGCCACCAATGAGGAAAATAACGGCGAAATGCACAGGATCGACACCGACACTGGCCGCAATTGGCGCAAGAATCGGGGCCATGATGATCGTGTTGGGCAGGCTTTCCAGCACCATGCCAGCGATAAAGACGAAGAGCATTGCCATCAGCAGAACAGCATAATAGCCGCCGATCCCGGTCAGGAAGCTCTCGATGGCGTCTTTTGCCCCAAGCAGTGACAGGATTTGCTGCATGACCACCGAAATGCCGATCAGCGGTGCCAGCATTCCAGCGATACGCGCCGAGTTCAGAACCACGCCCGGCAGATCACGCAGACGGAAGCCTTCGACCAGGATCATCTCGATCCAGCCGGGCGTGCGTGTCAGGTCTTCGCTTTCCTCCACGCCACGATTGATCAACCTGTAAAGCGGGCGCGAAATCAGTGCGACGATGATACAGAAACCGACAGTCACCCCCGCAGCTTCTGTTGGAGAGAATTTGCCTGTGTAGATACCCCAGAGCACCAGACCGATGGCGAAGAAACCCAGCCAGGCGCCAAAGGCTGTGCGGATCATGCGGCTGATCTCAAACCGGATCAGGTGCCCCCAGCCATTCTTGCGGCAGATCAGCCAGCAGGTGAACTGCATCCCCAGCACCATCAGCAGACCCGGAATGATCCCGGCGAGGAACAGTTCTGCAATCGACAGGTTCATCAGGAACCCATAGACAATGAAGATGATTGAGGGCGGGATGATGATGCCGACTGTCCCCCCTGCCGCGGCTGTTGCGGCGGCGAAGCGTTCGTCAAATCCGTTCTTGACCATGCGCGGATGCATCATGGCGCCGATCGTCGCTGTTGTTGCGGAGTTTGACCCCGAAATGGCGGCGAACAGACCGCAGGCCCCGATGCTGGCCATGCCAAGCCCTCCGCGCAGCCAGCCAAGACAGGCATAGGCAAAGGCCGACAGGCGCTGAGCGATCCCGGAGCGGTTGATCAGATCCCCTGTCAGAATGAACAGGGGCATGGCCAGCAGGGCAAAGGATGTGGTGAAAACTGACGAGAAGGCAAAGCCCACATTCGAAAGTGCAAGGTCAACCACGAAGCTCATTGCCACGACCCACAGGCCAATGACGAGGAAGATCGGCACTCCAAGCATGAACAGCCCGGTCGCGATCAGGGAAAAGATGAGGGTCAGCGTGCCATCGGTCATGACAGAATTCCTTATTCGCGGGCGAGTTCGTTGGTCAGGCCGAATTCCTGACCGTTGCGGTATTTGCGGATATCCTCGAACAGGTTTTCAAGGACGCGGGCATAGAGCACCAGCCAGGCGATTGGCACACAGATGTAGAACCACCAGCGCATGATGTCGTTTGTTCCCAGAAGAAGCTGGAAATTTGCGGCTGAACTGACTGTCAGGCGCAATGTTGCGACCATGACGACAGTTGCCATGATATACCATAACACTGCGTCAAGACCCGACAACCAGATGCGTATGGAAGGCGGCATGGCCGCGCGGAATTCACCGAAAGACAGATGCGTACGCAACTTCACGTTATAGGCGCAGCCGATCCATGTCATCAGAAGGAACAGATAGGCCGGCAGGCTGGTTGACCACGGGGCTTGCAGATTGAACATGAATCTGCGGATCACCTCGACGAAGATCACCCCACCAATGACAAGATAAATGACCACCATCAGCGACGGTTCCAGATACTTGTCCACGAATTTCAGCTTGCGGAAGATCACCATGAGCACCAGCGCCGCGGGCAGAAGCGCCACAGCGACAAGCAAGAACAGGCCCGGATCCCGGACAGCTTGCGACAATGCCCAGGACTGGCCTGAAGCAAGGGCTTCTATGATCTTGGCTGCACCTGCGAATAGGTCCTGCATGCGAATGACATCCTGTTTTGTGGCAATCACGCCGTCGTTGCTTCAGCGCCCATTGTCGGGCGGACGAAGCCAGTTCACAAAGGTCATGGAATGGCGCGACGCCCGGATATGATGTCGGGCGTCGCAGTTTAGTCAGATCAGCCGCGCCACCAGCGCCGAGGCTCGACATTTTCGGCCAGCATATCTGATGGCACCTCACGGGCGATCGTGTGGATTTCCGTGTAGGTGTCCAGACCCCCGGCCCAGCCATTGATCCGCTCGCGCCACTGCTCCCATGGGCCGGGCACGAATTCGGGTGAGCACATTTCTTCGGCTTCGCGGCGTGCGGCATCGTCCAGCATGACCGCCTGCACCCCGTTTTCAGCGAAGATTGTCCCCGGCATCTGCGGATCAGAGAAACCGACCGTGTTGATGAGCGCGGCCTCATTGGAATATTGCGCGGCCATCTGTGCAAGGAAGGACGACTCCATCAAGGCGTCCTGCAAATGGCCTTCGAGTGCATCGAAGCTTTCGGCGCGCATTGCTGTGTGTTCGGTGCCGCAGAAGAAGCGCAGGTCGATAGCTTGCGACACGACTGGTGCCATGTTTGCATAGGCCACTGCCGATGCCCAGGTTTCGGCCCCGTCGATCAGGCCCTGGCGCAGACCGTCAAGCGTTTCTTCCCAAGCAATCGGTGTCGGGTTCAGTTGCATCAGCTCCATCGCGATACGGCCAAGTTGGGTGCCGGTCACGCGGTTGCGGGTGCCTGCGAGGTCGGTGATGCTGGTCACGGTTGGCCTGTCGCGCCAGTTGTTCCCCAGCATGATGCCGCGCAATTCCACATGCGAGAACATGAACTTCAACCCATGCATGCGTTCATAGGGCTCACGCAACAGCTTCATGCTGTCTGGGTGATACAGGAAGTGATAGACCGAGGCGCGGTTGGGGAACATGAAGGCGTAGTCCAGCACGTTCAGATACGGTGCGCCGCCCGCCGCGTTCTGCGTCGAGGAGGAATACATATCGACGATGCCTTCCTGCGTCTTGGTCACGCAGTCGAGCGAGCCGCAAATCTGGTTGTCGCCGATAAATTCGATCCGAAGCTCGCCATCTGTCCGCTCTTCGATATCGCGGATGAATTCGGGAATACCCGTGCGCTCGATCATCAGGTTACGCGCGTTGAAACCCTGACCACCAAACCGCAAAACGTGGCGCGCTTCCTTGCCGAAGCGTTTCTCATAGGTGGATTCGACCGCATGGGCCAGCCGGGGCAACGTGACCGCGCCGGTCAAGCCGCCAAGGGCAATCATAGTCGAACTCATGCCGAAGCGCTGAGTGATGCGCAGGAAATCGCGGCGCGAAATGCCGGAAAGGTCGCGTTTCATTTTATCTCTCCCTGTTTGGTCGTGCCGTTTCAATTAATGAGACCAGAAGTCTCAGAAATGCACTGGTGTGACATTTTGTCAAGGGATTTTCGTTTCGCTGATGCACTGCCGGGAAGATTGGACCCTTCGCGTTTTCGTTTGATGTGCTGGTCACGTTGACGAAGCGTCAACTTTCGCGCGAAAACGCATGTCGAAGAATGTTCGTTATTCCCGTTGGGCCTGCGCACCCGAAGGTTAATTCGGGCGCGCAGGGGAAGCTCTGATCAGGTCCGCCACCAACGGCGCGGCTCGACATTCTCTGCCAGCATGTCGCGCGGGATTTCGCGCGCGATGCTGTGGATCTCGGTATAGGTGTCAACCCCACCGGCCCAGCCATTGATCCGCTC